>JAKPBN010000422.1 GCA_029778945.1 Spirochaetota bacterium | reverse complement strand
TGGCGTCCACCGTGTTGTCCGCGATAAGCCTATAGTCCCGCTCCCTCCGGACCAGGGCCTCCTCGAGGCTGCGCCGCTCGGTGACATCCTTGCCGGTGGCCACATAGTTGATGACAGTCCCGGCGGAATCGACGATGGGAGTGATAGTCTTGGTCTCGTAGTAGATTTCCCTGTCCTTCCGGCGGTTCTCGAAATCCCCGTGGTAGACCTCTCCCCGGCTTATCGTGGCCCAGAGCTCCCGGTAAAAGGCCGCGTCCTGGCGGCCCGACTTGAGGATCCTGGGGTTGCGCCCCAGGGCCTCCTTCCTCGAGTATCCCGTCAGGCGCTCAAAGGCGGGGTTGACGTACTCGATCAGCCCGGCGGGATCGGTGATCACCACCGTGTCCGCCATCTGGGCCACAACCCCGGAGAGCTTGAGGAGTTCCCGGTTTTCCCGGATCCGCTCGGTTATGTCCACGAAGGTCGCGGAGATTATCTCTCCCACGAGGGCGGCGGAGAGGAGGAGGTGGCGGCCCTTGCCGCCCCGGTCCAGGATCTCGAAGTCCGTATTGCCCATCCGGCCCCGGCTCTGGAGCTCCGTGAGCCACCAGTGGCCGTGCTCCATGTCCCGGACATGGTCGAAGAATCCTTGGCAGACCGCCTGGAGCTCCGCCGGGGAGGCATAACCAAAGATTTGGGCGGCCGCCTCATTGGCGTAGAGGATCCCTCCCTCCGGGGTTATCCTGAGAATCCCGGTCACGGCGTTGTCCGCCAGGCCCCGGAACTCGGCCTCGGTCCTGGACAGGACGGCCTCGCTCCTCTGGCGGCTGGCGATAAAGGCCATGAAGGCGGCGGCCATGGAAAGGCCGATTATCAGGGCTATCCAGCTGAGCCAGTCCTGGTCGCCCCGCAGGCTGGCCGGCCCCGGCCGGGTCAGGATAAGCCAATCCCTGCCCCCGATCCGCCAGGGGGTGGCTTCGTGCCCGGTCTTGAGAAGGGCCGGGAGCAGGAGCGTCGGGTCTTTATCCAGGGTCTGGGGGCCCGAGAGGGAGGGATGGAAGTCGAGGAAGGCCGGAGCCTTGGGTTCGGTGACGTCGAAGATATAGACCTCGACATCGTGGGCATCGATGCGCGCAAGAGCCTTCCCTGCCCAGGATCCCAGGCCATAGGACGCCGTGATCACCCCCCGGAAGGCCTCGCGCCGGGCCGCCGGGCTATCCAGGGCCACATCCCGGCGATAGACCGGTTCCATGAGGATTACCCCGACCCGGAGCTTTTCGTCGTACTGGAAATGGAGGGGGGGGGTAAAAGCGGCCTCGCCGGAGTCCCTGGCCCTGCGGATAGCCTCGAGGCGGGGGGGGCTCGAGCCGAGGTCGTAGCCCATTCCGGCGGTCGAGATGCCCGAGGGCTCAAAATAGGTCCTGGGGAAGTACTCATCCCGCTCGGGGGCCCGCAGGGCCTTGCCCTCCGGATCGACATCTGAGATATAGGCGTCCTTGCCCTTCCTGAGGAGGAGGCTGGCCTCATAGGCCTCGCGGCCCAGTCGGGGGATCCTTGGGTTCCAGGCTAGGGAAAGAGTTGTGGGGTTATCCTGGACAAGCTGCTGGACAAAGGCCCGGAACTCCCAGTCCTCAACATCCTTCGAGGCCGTGAAAAAAGACCTGACGGATTTTACCGATTTGGCATCCGCGCTGACCACGTCCTCGACCACATGGGTGATCTCCCGGGAATTCCTAAGAAAGTCCTTCCAATAGCGCTCCTGGGTCAGGGCCCCGGTTTCGACAAAGACCAGGAAGCTTGTTCCTACGAGGAAGGACGTCATAGTCCACATGATCCCATCCCCCAGGGGCTTGCGCTTTATAGCCCTCCAGGGGGTCACCAGGGCAGGCACGAGGATGAGGATGCCGCTCATGTCGCTGAGCCACCACCGTGCCAGGGTTTCCAGGTAGGATCCCCAGGCCTCTATTCCGGCCCCGCAGAGGATGGCTAGGCCCAGGGTGGCGGTGAGGAGGACGGCCAGGGCCGTGAGGAGGAGGAAGAGAAGGCTGGCCTTGACGGTCCGCCGGTGGATGGCGGCCATGGTCCCCTCTATGATCCTGGCGCAGGCCAGGGCCTCCAGGGAGCGCAGGATGGCTATCGCAGCCGCAAGGGGAAGGGCCGCCGGGCCTTGGAGGGTCTGGAGGCGGAAGGCCAGGGCTCCAAGGAAGATGCCCACCAGGGAGGGCCAGCCCCAGGCCAGGGCTGCGGTAGCCCCGAGGGCGGCGGGGAGCCAGAGGGCATAGTGGTCGCCTATGGGCGGGAAGAAAGCGAGGCCCAGCTCGTCCGAAAGATAGTAGATGCCGGCGACAAGGGCGACCTGGGCAATCCGGCGAACCGCGACGATGGATCTCATCGTTATCTCTCCCGCCTACGGGCCCAGGGGCCCTTTTAATCTATGCGAGGATGCACCCCTCCTAGTCTAGGCGAATACCCGGGATTCGCAATCCCCGCGAGGAGGGGTGACTTGCTGGACCTGTGCCTGTCCGCCCTCGGCCTTATTTTGATAAAATGGGTCAAGTATTATCCCGGCCCTTGACGGGTGGTCCCGCACAAACGACGATTGATCTGGAAGGAAGCTGGATCGGGGCTCCATATACGAGAGCGCACAACCTGTCTTCAGGGCCCGGCGACGGGATCCCGGCCCTGTCCTGGCTGGCGGCGACCCTGGTTTTTTTCCATCCGTCGGATTGAATAGTCCATTTACGGTTCCCTGAATGGGAGTGACAATCAACTGTCACAACGAGAGGGAGCATGAGGGAAAACGCGACAGTCGGATTGTTTGGCATTGGACTCGACACCTACTGGGCCCAGTTCAAGGGCCTCAGGGAACGCCTGTCGGGCTACCAGGACCAGGTGGCTGCCCGCATAGGCGCCACCGGGGCCAAGCTTGTGAACGCCGGTCTCGTGGACTCTCCCGAGGCGGCCCGGCAGGCGGCGACCCTCCTCGCCGAAAGCCGGGTCGACCTCGTCTTTCTCTATGTCTCCACCTACGCCCTCTCCCACACCGTCCTGCCCATAGTCCAGGCGGTCAAGGTCCCGGTCGTGATCCTCAATCTCCAGCCCGGCCCCAGCCTGGACTATGCCGCCTTCAACGCCCTGGGGGACCGGGGCCACATGACCGGGGAGTGGCTGGCCAACTGCCAGGCCTGTTGCGTGCCCGAGCTGGCCAATGTCTTCAACAACTGCGGCATAGACTACGACATAGTCACCGGTTGGCTGGGCGAGGAGGCGAGCTGGGCCGCCGTGGCCGAGTGGGTCGGGGCGGCCTCGGCCCGCAAGGCGATCCGGGACAGCCGGGTGGGCATCCTGGGCCACTATTATTGCGGGATGCTGGATGTCTACACCGACGTGACCAGGCTCGCCGGGGTCTTTGGCAGCCACTTCGAGCTCCTCGAGGTGGATACCCTAAAGCGCTACCGGGACGAGGTCACCCCCGCCCAGGTCGCGGCCAAGCGCAGCCAGTTCGCCTCTGAGTTCATCGTGGCCCCCGAGTGCGAGGCCTCCGAGCTGGACCGGGCGGCCCTCACCTCCTGCGCCCTGGACCGCATGGTCGCGGAAAAGCGCCTGGGCGCCCTGGCTTACTACTACGAGGGAGAGGCGGGCAATGCCCACGAGGACATTGTGACCTCCGTGATCCCGGGCAACACCCTCCTCACGGCCCACGGAGTGCCCGTGGCCGGGGAGTGCGAGGTCAAGAACGTGATGGCCATGAAGATCCTCGACAGCCTGGGCGCCGGGGGCTCCTTCTCGGAATTCTACTACCTCGACTTTGACGACGACGTGGTCCTCCTGGGCCATGACGGCCCGGCCCATGCGGGCATAGCCGAGGGCCGGGTCTCCCTCGTGCCTCTTCCCCTCTACCACGGCAAGCCCGGCAAGGGCCTGTCGATCCAGATGAGCGTCCGCCGGGGCCCGGTGACCCTCCTCTCGGTGGTCCAGGGCAAGCTGGGCTCGACGAGCCTCCTCGTGGCCGAGGGCGAGTGCGTGGCCGGCCCGACCTTCCAGATAGGCAACACCAACAGCCGCTACCGCTTTCCCATGCCGGCGCGGAAATTCATGGAGGCCTGGTCCAAGGCGGGCCCGGCCCACCACTGCGCCATAGGCACGGGCAGGGCCGCGGGCACGGTCGAAAAGCTCGCCCGCATCCTCGGCATCGAGTGCCTGCGCATATGCTAGCTACCCAGGAGCAAACGAAAGTGGCGGAGAACGTACTAGAGATCCGGGGCGTGACCAAGACCTTCCCCGGGGTCAGGGCCCTCGACGATGTCCACTTCGAGCTTAAGGCCGGGGAGATCCACGCCATCATGGGCGAGAACGGGGCCGGCAAGTCGACCCTGATCAAGGTCATCACCGGGGTCTACCAGCCCGACTCCGGGACGATCCTCATCGACGGCAAGCCTGAGTCCATCAGGGGCCCCCTGGACTCCCAGCGCCTGGGCATCGCGGCCATCTACCAGCACGTCACCTGCTATCCCGACCTCTCGGTCACGGAGAACATCTTCATAGGCCACGAGAAGGTCCATCCCCTCACCCGCGGCATCCGCTGGAAGGAGCTCCACGAGAAGGCGAGCGAGCTCCTGGAGAGCCTGGACGCGGACTTTGACGCCCGCTCGATCATGGGCAACCTCTCCGTGGCCCAGCAGCAGATCGTGGAGATCGCCAAGGCCCTCTCCACCAATGCCCGGATCATCGTGATGGACGAGCCCACGGCCCCCCTCACCAAGCGCGAGAGCGAGGACCTGTATCGCATAACCGAAGCCCTGCGCGACCGGGGGGTCTCCGTCATCTTCATCTCCCATCGCCTGGAGGACATGTACCGCCTGGCGAGCCGGGTCACGGTCTTCCGGGACTCCCGCTACGTGGGCACCTGGAGGGTCGACGAGATCAGCCAGGACGAGCTGATCGAGGCGATGGTGGGCCGCCACCTCACCCAGCTCTTTCCCGGCCGCAAGGCCAGGATCGGAGAGGAGGTCCTCCGGGTCGAGGGCCTGTCCCGCAAGGGCTTTTTCAAGGACGTGTCCTTCTCCGTCCGCCGGGGCGAGGTCCTGGCGATCACGGGCCTCGTGGGGGCCGGCCGCACCGAGGTCTGCGAGGCGATCTACGGGATCACCCGGGCCGACTCAGGGAAGGTCGTCCTGGACGGCCAGGAGCTCCGGGCCGCCCATCCCTCGGAGGCCCTGGCCCGGGGCATAGGCTACCTCCCCGAGGACAGGCTCAAGCAGGGTCTTGTCCTGGAGTGGGCCATCGCCACCAACATCAGCCTGCCTTCCCTTTCGCGCTTCAGCAAGCTGGGCTGGCTCGACAAGGCCAAGGAGAACCTCAAGGCCAAGGAGCTCTCCGAGAGGCTCCAGGTCAAGGCCAACTCCGTCCACGACCTTGTGGCCACCCTCTCCGGAGGCAACCAGCAGAAGGTCATCGTGGCCAAGCTCCTCACGGGGGACATGAAGGTCATCATCCTCGACGAGCCCACCAAGGGCGTCGACGTGGGGGCCAAGACGGCCATCTTCAACATCATGAACGAGCTGGCCGAGTCAGGCTACGGGATAGTCATGGTGTCCTCGGAGATGCCCGAGGTCTTGGGTATGAGCGACCGCATCGTCGTGATGCGGGAGGGCCGGGTCTCGGCCATCCTGGACACCCCCACGGCCACCCAGGAATCCATCCTCAACGCGGCCATGGCCGGAGCGGAGAAAGCATGAGCCCCGAAACCAAGCGCGCAGACGCCAAGCGCCCCTTCCGGAGCAGGGAGAGCCTGCGGGAGCTCGGCCTCCTCCTCTTTATCGTCGTCCTCTGCGCCATCTTCCAGTACCGCAATCCGGCCTTCCTCACGGTCTCCAACATCAAGGACCTCCTGGCCAACACGGCCATCTTGGGCATCCTGGCCGTGGGCATGCTCCTCGTCATCATCACCGGGGGCATCGACCTGTCCATCGGGGCGACCATAGCCCTGGCGGGCATGACGAGCGCCCTCACGGTGGCCGCGGTGCCGGGCATCCCGCCCCTCCTCTCCCTCCTCGAGGGCATGGGGGTGGGCCTTGTGGTGGGTGCCTTGGTCGGCCTCCTCGTGGCCCGCTACTCCATCCTGCCCATCATCGCGACCCTGGGGGTGATGAATATCGTGAGGGGGGTCACCTACATCGAGAGCAAGGGCGCCTGGGTCTCCTCCTACCAGATGTCCGAGGGCTTCAAGAACATCTCCATGGGCACGATCCTGGGCGTCAACAACCTGGTGGCGATGGCCGTGGTGATCTTTGTCCTGGCCTGGTACTTCCTCAACCACACGAGGACGGGGAGGAGGCTCTACGCCGTGGGCTCCAATCCCGAGGCCGCCGACGTCTCGGGCATACCGAGGAAGAAGCTCGTCTGGCTGGCCTATGCCGCCATGGGGGTCCTCTCGGGCCTGGCCGGGGTCCTCTGGGTCTCCAAGTTCGCCTCGGCCCAGGGCGACACCGCCGTGGGCTATGAGATGAGCGTGATCGCCGCCTGCGTCCTCGGGGGGGCCTCGGTCTCCGGGGGCTCGGGCAAGATATCGGGCCTCGTCCTGGGCACCATCCTCCTGGGGATGCTCAACAACGCCCTGCCCCTGATCGACATCTCCCCCTTCTGGCAGCAGCTGATCCAGGGAGGAGTGATCCTCGCCGCCATACTCACCAACGTCCTCGTCAAGCGGAATACCCAGAGGAACGCGCTGCGCAAGCGCGCCATATAGGGGCCAAGCACAATGTCTGAACGAACCATCAGCATGGACAGTTCCCGTAGCCTGCGGAAATTCTTTTTCCAGTGGGAATGGCTCCTCGTCCTGATCTTTGTCGCCGTCAACGCGATCAACGGCATCCTCTCCCCCTATTACCTCGATCTGGGCAACCTGATCGGGGCGACCAACTCCTTCCTCGACATGGCCTTCCTGGTCATGCCCATGGCCTTCGTGATCATCCTGGGCCAGATCGACATCTCCGTGGCCTCCACGGTGGCCCTCTCCGCGGTGATCATGGCCACAGGCTTCAACGCGGGCCTTCCCATGCCCCTGGCCATGGTCCTCTGCCTCGCCGTGGGGACCCTCTGCGGCCTGGTCAACGGCATCATCCTCACGAGGTTCAAGGAGCTGCCCGCGATGATCGTGACCCTGGCCACGATGACCATCTACCGCGGCATAGCCTATGTCATCCTCGAGGACCAGGCCTCCGGCCACTTCCCCGAATGGTTCTCCTTCCTCGGCTGGGGCAGCTTTGGCCCCGTGCCCTTCATCCTCGTGGCCTTCGCCGTATGCGCCCTGGCCTTTGGCCTTGTCCTCCACAAGACGAGCTTCGGGCGCAAGGTCTACGCCATGGGCAACAACCTCACGGCGGCCCGCTATTCGGGCATCAAGGCCGAGTCCGTCACAATTGTGGTCTTTGCCCTGACTGGCCTCATGGCCGGCGTCACGGCCCTCTTCCTCTCCTCCCGCATGGGCTCGACCCGGCCCAACGTGGCCCAGGGCTACGAGCTCTCCGTGATCGCCATGGTGGTCCTGGGCGGGGTGAGCACCGCCGGCGGCTCGGGCAGGATGGGCGGACCCGTCCTCGCGGTCTTCATCATCGGCTTCCTGACCTACGGGCTTGGCCTCGTGAATATCAAGGCCAATGTCCTCCTGATCATAATCGGCTCGCTCCTGATCCTCTCGGTACTGGTCCTGAATCTCCGCTTCGGCAAAGGGAAGAGACGTCCGGGGTCACCCAACGCGAAAATGATCGCGGCGGGCAAGGCCCCTGGCGTGAAATGATAGGAGGAGGAAAGATGAGAAAGTCCATCGGCAAAGTTCTCATGTTGCTCGTGATCGCGGCCCTCGCAATGTCCTGCGGGACCAAGACCTCGAACAAGTACGCCATCGTGTTCAAGAACACGGGCAATCCCTACGGCGAGAAGCAGATGGCCGGCTTCAAGGCGGGCATCGAGGAGCAGAAGTTCGAGGCGATCCTGCGCGCCCCCGACGCCCCCACCGCCGAGGCCCAGATCCAGATCATCGACCAGCTCATCGCCCAGAAAGTGGCCTCGATCTGCATCGTCGGCAACGACCGCGACGCCCTCCAGCCCGTCCTGACCAAGGCCATGAAGGCGGGGATCAAGGTCTTCAGCCTCGACTCCGGCGTCAACAAGGACAGCCGCCTCACCCACGTCAACCAGGCCGACTCCGAGAAGATCGGACGCACCCTCATCCAGGGCGCTTACGACATGATCGGCGGCAAGGGCGAGATCGCCGTCCTCTCCGCGACCTCCCAGGCCACGAACCAGAACCTCTGGATCGACTACATGAAGAAGGAGCTCGAGGACCCCAAGTACAAGGACGTCAAGCTCGTGAAGGTCGCCTATGGCGATGACCTGCGCGACAAGTCCGTGTCCGAGGCCGAGGGACTCCTGCGCACCTATCCCAACCTCAAGTGCATCATCGCCCCGACCACGGTCGGCATCGCCGCCGCCGGCAAGGTCCTCACGGACAAGAAGCTCATCGGCAAGGTCTTCCTGACCGGCCTTGGCCTCCCCTCCGAGATGGCCACCTACATCGAGAACGGCGCCTGCCCCTATATGTACCTGTGGAACCCGATTGACGTGGGCTACCTTGGCGCCTATACCGCCACCGCCCTCGTCTCCGGCAAGATCAAGGGCGCCGTGGGCGACAAGTTCAGCGCCGCCCGCCTGGGCGAGTACACCATCACCGCCGCGCCTGATGGCGGTACCGAAGTCCTCCTCGGGCCCCCCTTCAAATTCGACAAGGCCAACATCGGCGAGTGGAAGACCGTCTACTAAGGATCGGCTAACTTGCTGAGCCGGGGGGGCTGCCTATTAGGCGGCCCCCTCTTTTTGTTTTCGCGAAGAAGATGAAGAGGAGAGATAAAAGAGAGAATCGCGCAAAGGCGCAGAGGCGCAAAGGGGAAAGAAATTCGGGTTGGAGGAATTCTTAATCCTCTCACTCTTCCTTTGCGCCTTTGCGCGAAATCTTTCTTCTTCGAGCTCTTCTTTGCGAGCCTATCTTTCTGAAGAAGAGGACCAGTGGGAGGGGGAGAGGCCGGTCTTGTTCTTGAAGAGGCGGGAGAAATAGTACTCGTCGTTGAAGCCGAGAAGGAAGGCTACTTCCTTGATGGGCAGGTCCCCCCGCTCGAGGAGCTCTTTGGCCCTATGGATCTTGATGCTGATAAAGTACTGGTAGGGGGTCATGGCCGTGTAGGCCTTGAACACCTCGTTCAGGTGGGAGGTCGACACCCCGAGGCTGTCGCAGATCCCGTTGAGGTTGATCTCCCCGTCTATGTGCTCCTGCATGAGGAATTTGGCCTTGGAGACAAGCTGCTCCGAGTGGCTGGACTGGGCGGCCCGGCGCTCCCCGGCGAGGATCTCCGCGATCAGGCCTATCACGAGGGAGGATGCCCGGATCTGGTAGAGGGGGGCCTGGGTGCTGACCTGGTCAAAGATCCGCGAATAGAGGGCGAGGATATCCTTCTGGAGTCCCGGATTGAGGAGGGGCCTGGCGGGATCGATAAAGCCGTTTTCCTTGAGCTTGTCCGCGAAGGGTCCCTTGAAGCCCACCCAGTACTCGGTCCAGCCTGTCTCGACGAGGGGCTTGTAGGAGTGGCTCACCCCGGGGAAAAGGAAGAGGATCGAGCCCGGCAGGACGGGGTACTCCTTTCCCTCGGTGCGGAATTCCCCCTCGCCCTTGGTGACATAGATCAGCTGGTACTCGCTTAGGACCCGGCCCACGGCTACGCTCTTGAAGGCCCGGGGATGGTCCTCTATCTTTGGGGGGTAGCGGGTATTGGGGGCCACCTCGTTGTAGCCCGCGTCGGTGCAGACGAGTTGCCATTTCTCGTCCTCCTCGCTCCAGGTGAGATAGCGGGAGAAGCTGGTGTCCGAGTCCGGGGCATGGCTTTGCATTGTCATAGTTATAGGTGTTTTGTCCAGTTTTCGCAAGTTTTATCCATGGGGCTGTTCTTTTTTCCATGCCCCCAAACGTATCGTCCATTCACGGATATCGCGAAAAGATACAGTATTGAGCCTGACAGAGCCAGAGGAGGAGGATATATGCCAGCCCTGAATGCAAGCGTTCCCTTTGAGGCGGCGCGGGAAAGCTATGCCCGCCTTGGTGTGGATGTGGAAGCGGCCCTGGCCGCGGCCGATGCCCTCCCCATCTCCATCCATTGCTGGCAGGGGGACGATGTGGGCGGCTTTGAGAGCCCCGGGGCCGGCCTCTCCGGCGGGGGCATCCAGGTCACCGGCAACTATCCTGGCAAGGCGGCGACGATAGGCGAGCTCCGGGACGACCTCGATGCCGCCCTCTCCTTGGTGCCCGGGGCCAAGCGCCTTTCCCTCCACGCCTCCTACGGGGAATTCGGCGGCAAGAAGGTCGACCGGGACGCCCTCGAGCCCGGGCATTTCCAGGGCTGGATGGACTGGGCCGGAAAACGCAAGCTCAAGCTCGACTTTAACGCCACCCT
>JAKPBN010000415.1 GCA_029778945.1 Spirochaetota bacterium | reverse complement strand
GAGGACCTCGTGGGCAAGCCTATTGTGGACTATGTCTGGTCCGAGGACCGGGAGGCCGTGCTCGGCCACCATCTGGCCCGGGAGGCGGGGAGGGAGGCTCCCGAGGCCTATGACTTCCGGATCCTGGACCCTGAGGGCAGGCCCTGCTGGATATCCATCACCGCGACGGCTATCCTCTGGAAGGGCCGCCCGGCCACCCTGAGCCTCCTCACGGATATAGACGCCCGAAAGCGCCAGGAGGAAAAGATCGCGGGACTTCTGCGGGACAAGGAACTCCTCCTCCGGGAAGTCCACCACCGGGTCAAGAACAACCTCAGCGTGGCCATGAGCCTCCTCGCCCTCCAGTCCGGGGAGGGGGGAAAGCGGGACCCCGACGCGGTGCTTATGGATGCCCACAATCGCCTCCATGCGATGGTCGAGCTCTACGAGAGACTCTACCGGGTGGGGGACTTCGAGGCCCTCTCGGTCCGGGACTACCTGCCCTCACTGGTCCAGGGCATCACCGCGGTCTTCCCCCAGGGCAAGGCCGTGGCCTTTGATCTTGACTTGGAGGACCTGAGGCTCGACCCCCAGAGGCTCTCCTCCATCGGCATAATAGTAAACGAGATAGTCACCAATTCGATGAAGTACGCCTTTGAGAAGGTGGCCGATCCGAGGATAGGGATCAGAGTCCGGTCCCGGGGTGAGCGGGTGGAGCTGGCCTGCGGGGACAATGGCCCCGGCCTGCCCCCGGGCCTCGACCAAAGCGATCCCCAGGGCTTTGGACTCCAGCTGATAAGCATGCTCGCCGAGCAGCTGCACGGAAGCCTAAAGACCGGGGCCGGGCCGGGGGCCAGCTGGCTTTTCGACTTTCCCCTGGCCCCCCCGGGCCAACGCAAGGAGAAGCCATGAACGGACTCGAGATGGAGGATAGCAGGGGCTTTCTTCCAGGCCTGGAGGGCCAGGCCCTTGCCACCGCCTTGCTGCGGGCCCTGGTGGCCGGTCCCCTGCCCAAGGCCGAGGCCGAGGGAGCCCTCCCCCGGATCAGGGCCCTGGGGCCGGGGGACATAATCGGCGCCGTGGATGCCCTGGTGGCCGAGGCTATAGCCGGGGAAGATTTCGCGGCCCTAAAGCCCGGGGTTACCCGCCTCCTCCACCTGTGCCGGGAGCCCCTCGAGGCCGGCCAGCCTGTCCCGCCCTCGCCCTTCTTTGAGCTGCTTATCCGGGAAAACCGCCGGGCCCTCGAGGCGGTGGACGCCCTGAGGCCGGCCATAGCCCTCCTCACCGCCCAGGCCGGGACCCAGAGCGTGGACGGGGCCCGCCGGGCCGCCCTTGGTGGCGAAGCCCTGCGGGAGGCCGCCCAGGCCCGGGCCCGGGATGAGCTGGGCCGGGGCCTTGCCGCCCTCGGCCCCCTGGATCACCATTATTCCCGCCTGGAGAATGTCCTCTTCCCCTGGTTTGAGGCGCGTTATCCGGAATATCGCTGCCTCTCCCTCATGTGGTCTATCCATGACGACGTGAGGGCTTCCCTGAAGGCCCTTGAGAGCCTGGGCCCGGACTCCGGGCCGGAGCTTGGCAGATTGTCGGGCAGGCTCTTTTTCGACCTCCGGGCCCTGGTCTTCCGGGAGGAGAGGATCCTCTACCCCGTGATGTCGGGCCTCCTCGAGCCCGCCGAGCAGGCCAGGCTCTATGCCGAGGCCCGGGCCTTTGGGCGGGGGCTTTTGAGGGACGAGGATCTGGCCTGGCTCGACGCGGCCGCCTCGGGCTGGTCCGCGGCCCTTGAGGCCTTCGGGGTATCGGGCGCCGGGCCCGCCGCTCCTGCGGCGCCTTCCAGCCTCGTCGGAGGGCCCGAGGCCCCCATCCCCCTGGACGCCGGCTCCTTGAGCCCCCAGGCGATCGACCTTATCCTCAAGCGCCTCCACCTGGACATGACCTTTATCGATCCGGACAACCGGGTAGCCTGGTTTTCCAACGGCCCCCACCGGGTTTTCCCCCGCTCC
>JAKPBN010000411.1 GCA_029778945.1 Spirochaetota bacterium | reverse complement strand
GGAGCGGTAGAGGGCCTGGTCGGCCCTCTCGATAAAGCCCTGGGCGTCACATCCTGAGTAGAGGTCGAGGGGGCAGCAGCCAAAGCTTGCGGTGACTTTCAGGACGTCGTGCTTGGCGGTGATCGCCATGGCCTCGATGCCTAGGCGAATACGCTCGGCGACCTCGAGGATCTTGGGCACTCCACAGTCTACGAGGAGGATGCAGAACTCCTCCCCGCCAAAGCGGGAGGCCACGTCCTCGCCCCGGACAGCTTTCTTCAGGACTCCCGCGATCCCGATGAGGACATCGTCCCCCGCCAGGTGGCCCCAGGTGTCGTTGAAGCTCTTGAAGTGGTCCACGTCGAGCATGATGATCGCCGAGGAGGAGCGGCCCCGGCCAATCCGGGAGATCTCCTCCTCCAGGCGGCGCAGGAAATAGCCGTGGTTGTAGAGCCCGGTCTTGGGGTCGGTGATCGACCTCTCCCGATGGATGCGGTTCTGGAGGGCTATGGAGAGGAAGCGGAGGAGGCGGTCGGCATACATCCGCTCCAGGGAGGAGTACTCCCCTCCCACCATCTTGGTCCCGAGGATGACCACTCCAAAGAGGCCCCCGATCCCGATCATGGGGAAGATGTGGTCCGGGGCATAGCCGCGTATGTCATTCCCGAAATGCTCGGGGCCGAATTTCTCCTCAAAGGCCGCAAAGGGCCTGGAATAGGGCGTATGGGCAAAGAAGTCCCGGAAGCTCCGGAAATAGCGGGTCGGGAAGGGCGTATCGTCGGCCTTGAGGTTGTGGTAGGAATACTGCTCGATATCCCCGCCATCGGGAGGGTCGATGAGGAAAACGAGGTGGACGGGGATAAAGCGGTCGAGGAGGCGGGAGGTCACGAAGGAGAGCATCTCCGGCACCTCGGTGAGGGCAAAGAGGCCAGCGGCGTCGTTGATGAGGGTGTCGAGCTCCCGGCTCTCCTTGCGCAGCTCCGTGAGCTGGTCGAGGGCGCCCGAGGTCTCGAGAAAATCGAGGCGCTCGACAAATCGGTGGCCCTGCTTATCCGGGGCCTGGGTGGGAAGGGGCTCTGGCATCACGGGGGGAGTATAATCTATGGTCCCCTGGGACCGCCAGGGTGGGAATCTGAGCCCTGGCCCTCGGGGCCGGCGGAGGCTTTTGACAGGAAGTCCCGCTAGTCTTATCCTAAAGGCAGTGGGGCCGGGCACCGGCCCACGGGGAGGCAGCATGAACTCAGGCGTTCCGTCCCCGGTCGCGAGTTTCGTTTTCTTTACCCTGGCCGCCCTTGTGCTCTTTGGGGTTTTCCTGAGCCCTGGGCTATTTCGGAGGATAGGGGCTTGGTGGCGTTCCATTAGCCTCCATCCCTTTGAGCCTGGTGATCCGGTCCACACGCCGGGCCTGGCCAAGGAGCCTGGCCCCGCCCACGACCATAGCCCCCATCTCCATCCCCAGCCGCCCCACGTCGAGAAAAAGGGAGCCCCCGCCCACCGGAGCGGCTAGCTTGCCCTTCCGAGGCCTACACCACCCGGCGCTTTTCTTGCTATAGTGGGCCCATGGCCACATTTGACGACAAGAAGATCATCTATACCATGGACAGGGTCACCAAGCGCTTTGGGACCAAGGTCGTCCTCAAGGACATCCGCCTGTCCTATTACTATGGCGCCAAGATCGGCGTCATAGGCCTCAACGGCTCGGGCAAGTCGAGCCTTCTCAAGATCCTGGCGGGCAAGGATACCGAGATCCTCGGGGACACCTCGGTGGCCCCGGGCTACACGATCGGCATGCTGGAGCAGGAGCCCTATCTCGAGGCCGGGAAGACGGTCAAGGAAGTGGTCTCCGAGGGCGTCCAGGAGATCGTCGACCTCCTCGCGGAGTTCGAGGCCATCAACGAGGCCTATGGGGATCCCGAGGCCGATTTTGACAAGATCGCCGCCAAGGCGGCCAAGGTCCAGGAAAAGCTCGACTCCTGCGACGGCTGGAACCTCGACGCCAGGCTCGACCTGGCGATGGACGCCCTGCGTTGCCCTCCGGCGGACAAGCTGGTCGACGTCCTCTCCGGGGGCGAGCGCCGCCGGGTGGCCCTCTGCAGGCTCCTCCTCAAGAAGCCCGACATCCTCCTCCTCGACGAGCCCACGAACCATCTCGACGCCGAGACCGTAGCCTGGCTTGAGCGCCACCTCCAGGAGTACGAGGGCACGGTCATCGCCGTCACCCACGACCGATACTTCCTCGACAATGTCGCAGGCTGGATCCTCGAGCTCGACCGGGGGGAGGGCATCCCCTGGAAGGGCAACTATTCCTCCTGGCTCGACCAGAAGGGCAAGCAGCTGGAGATGGAGGAGAAGGGCGAGTCCGCCCGGGCCAAGCAGCTCGAGCGCGAGCTCGAGTGGATCGGCATGAGCGCCAAGGGCCGGCACGCCAAGTCCAAGGCTCGCATCGAGCGCTATGAGAAGCTCCTCGCCGAGGAAGGCAAGGAGAAGGTCCGGGAGACCAAGCTCCTCCTCCCCACCGGTCCCCGCCTGGGCAATGTGGTGATCAAGGCCGAGGGGATAGCCAAGGGCTATGACGACAAGATCCTCTACGAGGGCCTGTCCTTCGAGGTCCCCCCGGGAGCTATCGTGGGCCTCATTGGCCCCAACGGCGCGGGCAAGACCACCCTTTTGCGGATGATCACCGGCCAGGAAAAGCCCGACGCCGGCAAGCTCATTCTGGGCGACACGGTCAAGCTCGGCTACGCCGACCAGAACCGCTCCGGCCTCGACCCGGACAAGACGGTCTGGGAGCAGCTCTCCGGGGGCCTCGACATCATCAAGCTCGGGAAGCGCGAGGTCCCGAGCCGGGCCTATTGCTCCTGGTTTAACTTCTCCGGCAACGACCAGCAGAAGAAGGTCGGCATCCTCTCCGGCGGAGAGCGCAACCGCCTCAACATGGCCATGATGGTCCAGGACTGCGCCAACGTCCTCCTCCTCGACGAGCCCACCAACGACCTCGACATCAACACGATGCGTGCCCTCGAGGAGGCCCTGGACGACTTTGCCGGGGCCGCCCTCGTGGTCTCCCACGACCGCTGGTTCCTCGACCGGGTCTGCACCCACATCCTGGCCTTCGAGGGCAACTCCGAGGCCATCTGGTACGACGGCAACTTCACCGAATACATGGAGTGGCGCCGCTCCCAGCTTGGGTCAGAGGCAGACCGGCCCCACAGAATTGTCTACCGCAAGCTAGAAAGGTAAAGGGGCGAGCCGCCCTCCGGGCATCGCCTCATCGGGCCCTCCCTCGCCGGGAGGGCCGCTTTTTTTTGCTGTCCTTTCTGCCTATACTTGTCCCATGCAGCAGACCTTTATCTCGGCGACTATCCTCCTCATCCTGATCACCGACCCCTTGGGCAACATCCCCCCTGTCCTGGGCCTCCTCAAGAATGTAGCCCCCGCCCGGCGGGCCAAGATCATCCTGAGGGAGTGCGGGATAGCCCTGGCCGTTCTCCTCGTCTTCCTCCTCTTCGGCAAGCAGATCCTGGGGGTCCTCCATCTCTCCGAGGACACACTGCGCATAGCCGGGGGGGTGATCCTCTTCCTCATCGCCGTAAACATGATTTTCCCCGGAGCGGGGGCGCGCATCGTAGAGCCAGGCCAGTCGGGGGAGCCCTTTATCGTCCCGATAGCGATCCCCCTCATCTCGGGGCCTTCGGCTATAGTAACGGCCATGCTCATCTCCGGCTCCGACCCCAGCCGGATGCTTGAGTGGGTGGGGGCGATATTCATCGCCATACTGACAAGCGCCATTGTTCTGCTTACCGCCAACCGCCTGCAGAAAGTCCTGGGTCCCCAGGTGATCATGGCTTTCGAGCGCCTCATGGGCCTAGTGCTCGCGGCCATCTCCATCGACATGCTCCTCGGGGGGCTCGCTAGCTATATCCAGGCCCTGACCGCGGCGGGCGGCCTGCCGAGATAGAGAGGCCAAAGGTTGCCTGAAAGAAAAAGGCCCCCCGGACCGAAGTCCGGGGGGCCTTTTTATAAGCTTAGGGTCAGAGCCCGACGACCGAGCCTGCGGCCAGGAACCAGATCATGAGACTGGAGGTCACGAGGGCCCCGAGGTAGATCCGGCCGGTCCGGCGATAGAACCAGGTATGGAGGAAGAGGAGGACCATGAACTCGGGAATGTAGACCTGCAGCATGAGGGGCCACATGGCGCTGAACTGGGGCAGGCCAAGGAGTTCAAAGCCCGGTCCCTTGTTGAAGATGAACCAGGGGATGTACTGGATCATCCAGACGACGAGGAGGCCGGCGAGGAAGGCGAAGAGGACCTTGACCCACCAGAGCAGCTGGGTCTTGGCGGGCGAGGATCCTTCCTTCTGCCGGATCTGGCCAAAAAGGAAGAGGCCGCCGTTGATGAAGAAGAAGGCGCAGGCGGGGATGAGGTAGAGGATAAACATCCCGAAGCGCTCGGGGTTGGGGAACTGCCTCATGTAGGGCCAGACAAAGCGGAACTCCTGGCCCAAGAGCCACTCGGAGATGCCTTCCAGGGCGTAGAGGACGGCGAAGAGGACGGCCCCGAGGAGGACGGTCTTGCCGATGATCGCCCAGTCCAGGACCGTCTTCTGCCTGTCGAAGGAGAGGCCCATGTCGTACATCGTGACGCCCTCCTTCTTGGAGGCGCCCCGGTACCAGAGGATGAAGAGCACTGTCCCTATGATGATGTTGACGAGGAGCCAGAGGAAGACGCCGTTGCCCACCTGGAACTTGAACCAGGGCAGGATGGCCTGGACTTTGTCGGAGAGGGCTCCGAACTGGGTCATGATGGGATAGGTGATGCCGCCGATCGCGGCGTTGATGGCGGCGAAGAGCCACCACTTGCCCTTGCTGGCCGCATACCGGCTGGGCATGGGCTGGGCGACGGGGGCAAAGAAGGGGAGGGCGAGGAGGAGGTTGGTCAGGGGAATGAGGAGGAAGAGGGCCCCGAGGAGGGTGATAAGGCCGAGGACTTCCTTCCACATGAAGACCTGGCGGTTGGGATCGAGGGTCGGCTTCCCCGCCTGGAGGGCGAGGTTCATCCAGGACACGGCCTCGGCCACGGACTTTTTCTGGAGGGGCAGGAGGTGGTGCTCCATCTGGATGAGGGCGGCCCGGCGGGCCGTCCCGTCGGCAAAGCTGCCATAGGTCGTGTCCCACTGGACCGGGGTGGTCAGGCCAAAGGCGTCCATCCGCCCCTTGGTGGAAGGAAGATTGTCCACGATGAATTGGCCGTCCCGGAAGAAGTTAAACTCGTCATAGCGGGCCTGGGTGAGGAGGACGTTGCGCAGGCTGGGATCCCCGGGGAAGCCGCACTGGATGTTGAGGGCCTTGATGCCGGGGTTGTTGGCCCCCAGCCTCTGGGTGATGATCGCGCCCATGGAGTGGCCCATGGCGCCGATATTGTCGACATCCACATAGGGGAGGGACCTGGTGTACTCGTAGACGCTCTGGACTGAGCCCGTGTACTTGGGGTCGGCCAGGACGCCGCCCACGCTGACACCGGAGCCGGAGTCGCCGTGGCCGATGACATCCGGGGAGAGGACCACAAAGCCCCGGCGGGACAGTTCGATGGAGAAGGAGTCGTTGGTCAGCTTGTCGTTCTGGTAGCCGTGGGTGCTGATGACCGCGGGCATCTTGTTGGTGGGGCTCGCCGCGACGGGGCGGTAGAGCTTGGCGGCGATGATGACGCCGTTGGGGTCGGAGATCCTGATGGTGGAGACAGCCACCTTGCCGTAGTCGGTCTCGATCAGGCGGGCCATTCCCGCCGCCAGGCCAATGACGACCAGGCCAATGATGAGCAGCCGCGCCGGCCTGCCCTTGCTCTGTGCCATGTATTCCTCCTCGAAAGACTTTGGATAATAAGGACTTTCGAGGAGTATCAGGGGGGATTCCGGAAACGGTAAATCAGGGCTTGGCGCTTTATTTATCCAAAGAACCGGCCGATTTTCCCCAGCGGAAGCCGCCGGGCATGCTCCATTGGAGCGTTTCTGGCCGTTCCGAAAGGACCTAGTGCGTATAACCCTTAGTCCGGCCCATCCTCGAGGAGGCCGAGCTCGATGCAGGTGCGCACGGCGCTCGCGAGGTTGTCCACCCCGAGCTTGCGCATTGCGTCATGGCGCTGCTTTTCCACGGTCTTGATGCTCGTGAAAAGGAGGGCCGAGACCTCGCGCATGGACTTGCCCGAGGCGTAGTGCCGCAGCACTTCCCTCTCCCTTGGGGAGAGGGACTCGAGGCGCTGGTCCAGGGACAGCTTGCTTTCCCCCGCCGGAGCCTTCACTCCCCAGCGCCCGGCATAGTCGATCGCCTGGAGCCAGCCCTCGTAGAGCTCCTCCCGGCGGGACTCGGGGATCCGGGGCTCGAAGCGGGTGTCGAGGCGCCAGTTCGAGGCGATCTCCTCGAGGGAGGCCCAATAGCCAATGGCCAGGCCCGCCAGGTAGGCGGCGCCTTGGGAGGAGGCCTCGATGATCCTGGGGCGCTCCACGGGGATGCCCAGGATGTCCGCCTGGAACTGGAGGAGGAAATCGCTCCGGGCGCTGCCTCCGTCCACCCTGAGGAAGCCGGCCTTGGCCCCGGACGCGGCCTCGAGGTTTTCCAGGGAATCCCGGGTCTGGTAGGCCATGGACTCCAGGGCCGCGCGGACCACGTGATGCTTCGTGGTGGAGAAGTTGAGGCCGAAGATCGTGCCCCGGGCATTGGGGTTCTGGTGGGGGGCCGCGAGGCCGACCATGGAGGGCACAAAGTAGACCCCCCCTGTGTCAGCCACCTGCATGGCCAGGCCATCGGCCTCGTTGATCTCGGCCATCACCCCAAGGCCATCCCGGAGCCAGCGGAGGATCTGGCCGCAGACGTCGGCGAAGCCCTCGAGGCCAAAGGTGGCCTTCCCCTGGAGGGACCAGAGGACAGGGGAGATCACGCCGCTTCGAGTCTCCAGGTGCCTGGAGCCGGTGGGAAGGATCGTGAAGGAGCCCGTCCCATAGGTGTTCTTGATAGTCCCGGGGGAATGGCAGGTCTGGGCAAAGGCCGCCGCGGGCTGGTCGCCGATGCAGGCGGCGATCGGGATCGAGACGCCAAAGAAGGCCTCGGGGTCGGTGTAGGCGTAGGTCTCGCTTGAGTCCCGGAGCCCGGGGAGGATGCTCCGGGGGATGCCGAATTTGTCGAGGATCCAGGGATCGTAGTCCAGGGTGTCGATGTTGAGGAGGCCCGTCGTCGAGGCGTTGGAGAGGTCTGTGACATGGGCCGCCCCGCCGGAGAGCCTCCAGACGAGCCAGGCGTCGATGGTGCCAAAGAGGAGGTCCCCCCGGTCGGCGGCCCGCTGGACGCTCCGGTCGTTGTCCAGGAGCCAGCGCAGCTTGCCGGCCGAGAGGTTGGGGTAGAGGCCGATGCCGTTCCTTCGGCCGATCTCGGCGCGGTCGCCGGGGGAAAAGCGCTCGCAGATCTCCCAGCTTCTCCGGTCCTGCCAGACTATCGCCCTCCCGATCGCCTCTCCGGTGGCCTTGCTCCAGACGACGGTGGTGCAGCGCTGGTTGGAGATCCCGATGGCCAGGATGTCCTCGGGGAGGATGCGGGCGCCTTTGATGGCCTCCTCGGTCGCCTGGAGGGCCTTCCGCCAGATCTCCTCGGGGTCCTGCTCGACCCAGCCTTGCTGGGGCTGGTATTGGGTGGTCTCCCGGTAGGAGTTAGCTGTCACAGCCCCCGACCGGTCAAAGAGGTGTATCTTGGAACCGCTGGTTCCCTGGTCGATGCTCAGAATCAGGCCATCCATTCCCTGGCTCCTCAAAGGTCCTGCCGGCGTGGCCGCGGCGCATGCCCGCCATTTTCGGGCTTGGGAGCTGGAAAGGCAAGGGAAAACGGGACAGAAGGATGGCGAAGCCGGACGCGCGCGCTTACACTCAAGGTATGGACAATTTTCCCCGGCCCCGGGTCCTCTTTTCCCGCTGCCTTGGCTTCGAGGCCTGCCGCTACGATGGGTCGATGATCCGGGACGATTTCTCCCAGGCCCTGATCCCCCGGGTCGATTGCCTTGCCTCCTGTCCCGAGTGCGGGGCCGGCCTGGGCCTTCCCCGGGATCCGGTCCGCCTGGTCCGGGATGGGGACAGGCTTCTCCTCCTCCAGCCGGCCTCAGGCAAGGACTGGTCCGGGGCCATGGAAGCCTGGTGCGAGGGCGAGATCGCCCGACTGCGGGCGGGCCCGGCCTTTGACGGAATCCTGCTCAAGTCCCGCTCCCCCTCCTGCGGCCCCGGAGAGGTCAAGGTCTATGTGGGAAGGGACGCCAAGGCGGCGACCGAAAAGGCGCCGGGCTTCTTCGCGTCTTCTTTAGCCCAGGCCTTCCCCGAGCTTCCCATGGAGGATGAGGGGAGGACGAGGAACTTCACGGTCCGGGACCATTTTCTCATCAGCCTCTATTGCCGGGCCGAGTACCGGGCGGCCCGGGAAAGCCACGATGTGCGCAGCCTCCTCGATGTCCACACCCGCTGGAAGCTGCTTTTCATGGCCTATAGCCCGACAGTCACAAGGGTCCTGGGGGCTATCCTTGCGGCGAACAAGCGGCGGCCCCCGGAGGCCCTGTTCGAGGACTACGGGCGGGAGCTCGCCCGTCTCCTTTCCAAGCCCTTCCGCTACACCTCGATGATCAACGCCCTCCAGCACGCCTTTGGGGGACTCTCGGAGGCTCTGTCCCCGGCGGAGCGGGCCTTTTTCCTCGCTACTCTCGAGGAGTACCGGGATGAGCGGATCCCCCTCTCGGTCCTCCTTCGCCTGCTCAAGGGCTGGGCCCTGGCCCAGGGCAACGCATACCTCCTCTCCCAGCGTCTCCTCTCCCCCTATCCCCTCGACCTGGTCACGATCACCGACTCAGGCAAGGGCAGGCATTACTAGAAAACCTTCGACATGGGTCCTGGGGGGTAGTACAATCCCTCTCCAATGGCATGGGCCCTGGGGGGCCGCCGGAAAGGATGGACCATGAAGGTTTACGAGGGAAGCATTGTCACCTGCGACGCCTCAGGCTCGGTCGCGAAGTTCCTGGTCGAGGACAAGGGGCGCATTGTCCATGTGGGCAACGAGCTGCCTGGGGTCTACAACGGGGCCGAGAGGCTTGTCCTCGGCTCCAGGGCCCTCCTCCCGGCCTTTGGGGACACCCATATCCACTTCATGTCCTATGCCCTCTTTTCCGCCGGCCTCGATGTCCGGGCCGCGGCCACCATCGCCGAGACCCAGGACACGATCAGGAAGTTCGCGGAGAGCCATAGGTCGGGCATTGTCCTCGGCTTTGGCTCCTCGGCCTACACCGTCAAGGAGGGCCGCCTGATCTCCCGGGCGGAGATCGACGCCGCCTGCCCGGACCGTCCCGTATACATCGTCAAGTACGACGGCCACGCGGCCATAGCCAACTCGGCCTTCCTCGGCCTCCTCGATGACTCCTTCAAAGCCTTGCGGGGCTGGAACCCCGAGTCGGGCCTTCTCACCCAGGAGGCCTTTTTCCGGGCCACGGACTTTGTCTCCGGCAAGGTCTCCCTGCCCGAGACCCTGGGCAACATGCTGGCGGCCGTGGACCGCCTGGCCGGCTATGGCATTGGCCTTGTCCATTCCGTGACCGGGGTGGGCTTTCCCGGGGACATGGACGTCACCCTCGAGTCCCTATTTGCCAAGGGGCTGAGGAATCCCCTCCAATACCGGGTGTTCTTCCAGACCATGGATGTGGCCAAGGCGAGGAAGCGCAAGCTCCCCCGGATCGGCGGCTGCTTTGCCTGCGCCCTGGATGGCTGCTATGGCTCGGTGGACGCCGCCCTCCTGGAGCCCTACGAGGCTGGGGCCGGCCTTCCGGCCGAGTCGGCCAAGGGGGTCCTCTACTTCAGCGACGCGAAGGTCCGGGGCTTCTGCGTGGAGGCCAATAGGGCCGGCCTCCAGATCGAGATGCACGCGATAGGCGACGCGGCCTTTGTCCAGGCCGTGGGGGCCATCGAGGCCGCCCTCCAGGATCGCCCCCGGGCCGACCACCGCCACACGATCATCCACGCCTGCCTGCCCACAAAGGAGGGCCTGGAGACCTGCGCCCGCCTCGGGATCCACATAGCCCTCCAGCCCGGCTTCCTCCAGTGGGACCAGGAGCCCCTCGAGTACGTGGAGAAGGTCCTGGGAAAGCGCCGCACCGCGGCCATCTCCCCCTTGAGGACGATGACCGACCTGGGCATCACCCTCTCCGGGGGCTCCGACGCCCCCTGCACGGTGCCCAATCCCATAGATGGCATCTGGGCGGCCTGCAACCACTATGTGGCCAAGGAGTCCTTGACTATCCAGGAGGCGCTTAACCTCTACACGCGGAACGCCGCCAGGATCTGCTTTGACGAGGGGGAGCGCGGAAGCCTCGAGGCGGGCAAAGTCGCGGACATGGTCATCCTCTCGGCCAATCCCCTGGCCACTCCCAAGGAAAGACTCCGGGAGCTACGGGCCGAGGGTCTTCTCCTGGCAGGCCGGGACTACGTCGCCGGCCAGGGCCGGGCGGATGTGGTCCTGCGGGGACTCCTCGCGGGCCGAAAGCGGAGGATCTAGCCCCCTAAGGCCCGTGAGTAAGCCGTCAAAAGGCATGCGTCTCTCCTGTATCAGAAGGCGATCGGATCGGCGGCGACCTCGATGACCTTGTCCCGGAAGGCCGCCGCGGCCGCCACGCAGGCGGCCTGGCTTCCTGTGAGGATCGCCCCCATGAAGTTGGTCTCCGAGGGAGGGGCCGTGTAGCTCGCGAGCTCCACGGCCGCGGCCTTGAGGGCCGCATCGAGGCCCACGCTGCCCTCGAGGGGCTGGGCCACGAGGTAGGCCACGGCCGAGCCCTTGGCCAGGCCCGTGACCCCCGCCAGGTAGGACCCGATGCGCGACACCACATGGGCAAAGAAGGTGGTGCCGTCGTCGGCGCTGGCCGAGTACCAGAGGGCCGACTCCTCGAGGTAGCGCCGTGCGGCCTCGAGGCCCGACCTCACCTGGGCGGGGTCGGGACCCGCGAGGAGGGCTATGACCTCACCGGAATTCCTCCCCGAGGAATGTCGGGAACCGGCGTAGAAGGAATGGGCGTAGACCACCTCGACATCGGCCATTTTGGTGGCCTCGTCTATGGAGACATAAAGGGCGTCATCGTTGTCCGCCGTGAGGAGGCCCAGGCTGGTCCCGGCCTTGAGGCCGAGGGCGGCGGCATAGCCGTCGGCAATCCGGGGGATGATGCGGGCCGCGAGAATCCGTGCCGGGATCGGGTCGAGCAGGGCCATCAGGCTTCACCTTCCATGAGCTTGAGCTTTACGCCCGAAGCGGATTTTCCCATCATGTCCTGGGCAAGGCGGAGGGCATAGGCCCCGGCCTCGAGGGGGTTGACCCCTCCGCCGTCAAAGATGTTGCAGATGACATTGCGGTCGGCGTCCGAGTGGCCGGATTTGGGTCTGTAGGCCATGTAGGCGCTCATGGACTCGGCCCGGCCCAGGCCCGGCCGCTCGCCGATCAGCAGGATGAGGACCTTGGGGTCGAGGAGGTCTCCAAGGTCGTTCATCACGCCCACCCGGCAGTTCTCGATGAAAAAGGGTTGGCCAAGGCTGTAGCCCAGGGACGCGCAGCCCGACTTGAGGACCGGGAAGATCCGGGCCAGGTTGGCCTCGATGGCCCGGGCCGAGAGGCCGTCCCCCACGCAGACCTGGACGTCCGGCCCCGGGGCGCACCGGGCCTTGACCAAGGCGATCGCCTCGTCGGAGAGCCTGCGCCCAAGGTCGGGCCGCAGGAGATACTCGCTCCTGCCGCCGCTCACCCTTGTGTCCACCGTAAAGAGGCCGAATTCGTCGAGGAGGGCCTGGGGCACCTTGCGCTCTAGGGCGTCCTTCGTGATCGCCAGGTCGGCCTGGAAGACGAGGAGGTCCCGAGTCCTGGCCCGGGGCCCTGCCCGGCCCACGCCGATGCGGGCCGTCGTGGTCTCCCTCAGGGCGAGGAGGCCGTCGGCGTCCAGGGGCTCCCTCACCCCGGGCAGGGCCCGGGCCTCGGGGCTCATGGGGTCGGGCAGGTCTATCCCGGGGCCGGTCCGGCCGGGGGGAGGGGCGGAAGTTGGCGGGACCGGGGCCGCCGGGACCGGTCCGGCCCGGCCGCTGCGGGCGAGCTCGGCCCCGAGCTCGGTGATCACGGCCTCTATCAGGGCCTTTAGCTTGTTCTCTTCCATCCTGGACTACCTCGTGAGGAAGAAGGTCGGGTCTCCGGCCTTCTTGGTGAGCTTGCCGTCCTTCCAGAGCCCCAGACCCTCGAGCCAGGCCTCGAACTCCGGGGCCGGCCTCAGCCTGAGGAGGCTGCGGAGGGTCGCCGTGTCGTGGTAGGCCAGGGACTGGTAGGAGAGCATGGAGTCGTCCGCGAGGGGGACTCCCATGAAGAAGTTGCAGCCCGCCGCCGCGAGAAGGACCGCGAGATTCTCCGAGGAGTTCTGGTCCGTGCGGGCATGGTTGGTGTAGCAGACATCGCAGCCCATGGAGATGCCGTGGAGCTTGCCCATGAAGTGGTCCTCAAGGCCTGCCCGGTGGATCTGGGTGGAGTCGTAGAGGTACTCGGGCCCTATGAAGCCCACGACGGTGTTGACCAGGAAGGGGGAGTAGCGCCGGGCCAGGCCATAGTTGCGCGCCTCCAGGGTCAGCTGGTCCCAGCCGTTGTGGGCATCCGAAGAGAGGGCCGAGCCCTGGCCGGTCTCGAAGTACATGAAGTCCGGGCCGGCGGGATAGCAGTGTTTCTTGGCGAGTCCATAGGCCTCGTCGAGCATGCCCACGCTTATGCCAAAGCTCGTGTTGCCTTTCTCCGAGCCGCAGATGGACTGGAAGACAAGGCCCACGGGGGAGCCTTCCCTCAGGCAGCGCATCTGGGTCGTGACATGGGCGAGGACGCAGGTCTGGGTGGGGATCTCCCAGGCCTGGACCACCTCGTAGGTCATGTCGAGGAGGCGGGCCACCGAGGCGTAGGAGTCGTCCGCGGGGTTTATGCCGATCACGGCGTCGCCGCAGCCGTAGGAGAGGCCCTCGAAGAGGGAGGCCTTGATCCCCTCGGGGGAGTCCGTGGGGTGGTTGGGCTGGAGGCGGTTGGAGAGGGTGCCGGGAAGGCCGATCGTGTTGGAGCTATGGCGCACAACGCGCATCTTGGAGGCGGCGTAGACCAGGTCGAGGTTGGACATGAGCTTGGTGACGGCGGCGATCATCTCCGAGGAGAGGCCCTTGGAGACCCGCGCCAGCTCGTCCCCGTCGGTGTCGTAGTCGAGGATCCACTCCCGCAGGGCCCCCACGGTCCAGCCGGAGATCTCCCGGTAGATGGTCTCGTTGAGGCCGTCGAGGATGACCCGGGTGACCTCGTCCTTCTCATAGGGCCAGGCGGGCTCGTCCCGGAAGGCCGAGAGGGGGAGCTCGGCGAGGACAAAGCGTGCGGCCGCCCGCTCGGCGGCGCTGTCCGCGGCGAGGCCCGCGAGCCTGTCCCCGGATTTTTCCTCGTTGGCCTTGCCCATGAGGACGCGGAGGTCGGGGAATTCGTAGGTGGTTCCGAAGAGCTTGGTCCTGAGCAGCATTGTTGGTCCGGCCTCTAGTGGTAGAAGATGAGGGTCTTGACGACCAGGGGTACGACGCGCTCGTCCATGAGGGGAGCGCCAATGTCGATATAGTCCCCTTCCTCGAGGCCGACCTGGTCGATCACGAGGAGGGGGCGGTCGGGCTCGAGGCCCTTGAGGGTCTGGCCGAGGACCTGGGCATAGTCGCGCTTGGAGATCACGATTAGGGGCTTGCCCGCGGGCAGGCCCCGGGCAAAGGCGGCCAGGCCCTCAGCGATCGCCGTGAGGCGGGGGAAGTCGAGCCGGTCCTCGAGCTCGAGGCTGAGGGCGTAGCGGTCCTTGCGGGGGTCCAGGTCCCAGCGCTGGAGGGCCGAGCCCAGAAGCCTCAGAGCCTCCGAGGCGTTGCCCGGGCAGGTCTCGGGCCGGATCACGGGCACATTGCGCAGGGGCAGGATGGACGGGTCGGCCCAGATCGTCGAGCCCGAGAGGGTCACCGCCTGGCTCGAGGCCCCAAGGACGGTGGCCCTCCGGGTCTCCTCGGGCCGGCTGATGGTGTAGCCCGAGAGGGCCGCGCAGGAGCGCAGGCTCTCCGCGAGCAAGGGGCCTATGTCCCCGTGGCGGGCTACCGCTTCCACCGAGGGCAGGGGGATGGGCTCGTAGAAGTACCAGCCGACCCCGCCGGAGAGCATGAGGTTCTTGAGGCCCTGGGCCGGGTGGAGGGGCGGGGTGAGGTAAAGGCGGCCCGCGAGCGGAGAGGTCCGGCCCTCCACGAGGAGGGGGACGAGGTCGGCCATCGTGTCCGTGACCCGCTTCAGCTCGGCGAGGCTGGGGCTGTCGCCCTTGCGCAGGTTGAGGCCGGCGGCGGCGACGATGGCCTGTCCGGCGGCGGTGATGGCCTTGATCCGGCCGCCCTCGAGCTCGATCACCCGGCCCCCGAAGTTCATGGCCGCCGAGACCGTGGCCTCCCCCAGGCGGAAGACGGCCGCGTTGGCCGAGCCCCCGCCTATGTCGATGGCCGCCACGGTGGTAAAGCGCTTCCTGGACCAGGCCGCGGCGCCCGAGCCCCGGCCCGCCATCATGCCCTCGACATTGGGTCCGGCTATGGTGACCACAAAGTCTCCGGCGAGGCCCGCGAGGCTCGCCAGGACCGAGTCTGCGTTTTTCTTGCGGGCTGTCTCTCCGGTGATGATGGCCGCCCCGGTCTCCACCTGGGAGGGCGAGATGCCCGCGGCCTCATATTCCCGGCGGACGATGGCCGCGAGGCCCTCCGCGTCTATGGTCTCTCCGTCGAGGAGGGGGGTAAAGACTATCTCGCTCTCGTGGAGGACGGCCCGGTCGCTTATATCCAGGCGGGGTATCTGGCCGGCCCGGGAGACCTCGACGAGGGAGAGGCGGCTAAAGACCACCTGGGTGGTGGTGGTGCCCACATCGATGCCGACGGAGATCATGGAGTGGGGTTCGGCAGCCCTCATTCGCTCTTTCTCCAGGTGACCTTGCCCTCGACCTCGAGGGAGTCGATGATCGCCACGACGATGGAGTCCACCGGGAGGCTTTCCGATACCCCGGTCTTGCGGGCCGAGGAGCCTTCGGTCACTACCACGAGCTCGCCCTTGCCCGCGTTGACCGCATCCACGGCCACAAAGAGGCCGTCCCCAGGGCCTGGGAAGGGGATGGGCCTTCCTAGGGAGTCAGCCTCCCTGAGGAGGAGGAGCTTTTTGCCCAGGAGCTTCTCATCCTTGGCCGTGGCTATGACCGTGCCGGTGACGATTGCGATGCGCATGGGCCATTATCGGCCCAGGGCGGGGGGGATGGCAAGGGAAAAGCATGGCTGAGGAAGCAGGACTCAGGCCGAGGCGAGGCCGAGGGCCTCTTGGGCATCCCGGCCCCAGGCATCGGCCCCCACGGCCTTCCAGAGCTTGGGAGCTTCCTCGAAGGCCAGACCACCGACTAGGATGCGCGGCAAATCACTCGGAAAGGCCTCCCTCACCTGGTCGATAGTCTGGGCCACCAGGGACAGGTGGGTGGGCAGGGTGGCCGAGAGACAGAGGAGCTCGGGCTTCCATTCCATGATTATCTTGACCACCGATTCCCCCGGGCTGTTGGCCCCAAGGAAGTAGGTCTCCCAGCCCTGGAGCTCGAAGAGGTCGGAGACCATCCTGATGCCTATGTCATGGAACTCTCCGCCTGCAGCGGCCGCCACGAGGCGCTTGCCCCGGCGGAACCGGGGATGGGTCGGGGGACAGAGCCTGGCCATGATGAACTGGGTGGAGGAAGAGCAGAAATGCTCTTGGGCCGAGTTGATCCTCCCGAGAAGCCAGAGGCGGCCGAGTTCCCTCTGGGCGGGCTGGATAACGTCGAGGTAGATGTGGGGGAGGCCCAGGCCCTCCCGGAGGAGGCCTTCCATGAGAAGTAGGGCCTCGGCCTTGTTGCCCTCCAGGAGGCAGTCGAGGTAGTCCTGGGATATGCCCTCCACCTTGCTGGCCCCCGACCTGTCCCATCGCGAGGTCTGGCTGCGCCATTCCTCGATGGCTGTGCCGAGGATAGCCAGTGCCTGGTCCTTTGCCGCCTCGGCGGAAAGGGACATGAGGCTGGCCTTTAGGGCCTCGAGGGTCTGGTCCAGGCTCGCCGGGGTGAGCTGAAGGCGCTCAAAGAGGGTGGATAGCCAGTCCAGGTAGTGCGAAAATATGGCGGTTTCCCCAAATTGGACGGCCTCGGCCAGGAAATCAAAATGCCAGCCCAGGTCTTCCTTGGCCTTTTCCTGCTTGGGCCCGGGAATAATACCAAGGCAGGCCAGAGCCGCCTCCACGAGGGTGGCGCGGCTGCGGCGGATACTATCGGCGGCTTCCCTCTGGTCGGGCTTCATGGACCCTCCACGTCAGCCCAAGTATAGCTGGAAGCCTGGGCTGCTTCAAATCGCCCTTCCTTGCGGTAAGTTGACTTCCTCCACCACCGGGAGGATGATGGCTATCATGCTTCGAGAAATCTACGCGTGGCTTGCCCTCGGTTTCCTGTCCCTAGGCGTTCTCGGGCTAAGCCTTGGCTCCCGGCGTAGATACGCTCTCTCGGCCCTCTGGGCCAGCATGGTCGGCTTTGCCCTCCTGCCCCTCGTCTTGGGCGTCGGGGCAAGCCTCAACGAGCCGGGCCTACTGCCGAGGGTCCTGGCCGCCCTCTGCAGCTTAGTCCCCCTGGGCCTTGTCGCCCTCAGCCTGGCTTCTCCCGTCCTCTCCGCCCCGCCCAGGCCAAGGACATGGACAAGGTCGGCCCTTGTTGGCCTTGCAGCCTTGGCCTTGGTGGGGCTTTTCGACCTGGTCATAGTCGCCCTGGCCCTCTCGGCCCCCCGGCCCGGCCTCTTTGGGGTCATGGCCCCGCAGTTTTTGCCCTGGTGGGCCTTTTCCTACCTGGCCCTGGGAGGCCTCGTGCTCAGCCTCGCCAGGGGCCGGTCCGGTGCCTTGTCCCGCCTTCGCCTGGCTCCCTTTGCCCTTGCCCTCCCCGCCTTCCTGGCCAGCCTTCTCTCCCTCCTGCCCCTCCTGGACACCCCCTTCGTGATCGCGGCCGCGGAGGCCGAATTCCAGTCCGCCTTTGGGGTCAAGGCCTCGGCCCTGCGCTCCCCGGAGATGCGGAGCTCGAGGTTCTCGATGGGCGATTTTCTCCTGGGGGCCCCGGTGAGGAAGGCCTTTAGCCGCCTCGACCAGGTATACCTGCGGGAGAGGGCCTCCAATGGCCGGGACTATGAGTTCCGCTTTGACGCCTGGCTGCCGCCCCTCTGGGCCTCGACCAATCCCGGCCCGGCCAGCTCGGCGCCCTACCCCGTGGTTGTCCGCATCCACGGAGGGGCCTGGGTGAGCGGGGACAAGGGCCCCACCAACATGGGCGGGATGAACCGCCATCTGGCCTCGGAAGGTTATGCGGTCTTCGATATCCAGTATGGCCTCTCCGACACGGGGCGCTTTTCCCTCAAGGGGTCCCCGGAGCCCACGGAGGGGCCCTTTGGCCTCGAGGACATGGTCAGGCAGATCGGGGCCTTCACGAGCTACCTGGCCGACCACGCGGCCGAGTATCCGATAGACCTCGGCCGGGTCTATGTCTCGGGGGGCTCGGCGGGGGGCCAGCTGGTCCTGGCCTCGGTCCTCGCGACCTCCTCGGGGTGGAGCAAGGACCACTCAGGCCAGGGCCTTGATCCCCGCCTCAGGGTCAGGGGCATCGTGCCCTTCTATCCGGCGGTGGGCCTGGCCAGGGACATTGGAGTGGCCGGGGCGGTCGAGCTCGACCAGCCCAGCCACCTCCTCGGGCCCGGGGCTCCCCCCGCCCTGGTCTACCAGGGCAGGATAGACGGCATGGTTCCCCTCGCCAGGGTGAGGGCCTTCAAGGAGGCCTGGAGGGCCTCGGGCGCATCGGCCATCGGTCTTATCGAATTCCCCTTTGCGGGCCATGGCTCGGACCTGGTCTTTGCCGGGCCCTTTAGCCAGGTCTTCCTGTATTACATGGAATCCTTCCTGGCCTTGGAGGGCGGCCGGCCCTAGGCCTTGACCATCGGGGCCCGGACGAGGCCCAGGGCCTGGCGGATAGCCCCGAGGTGCCAGGCGGTGTGGCTCACGAGGCCCAGGACCCCGGTGGCAAAGTCGGCGCTCTCGAAGGCCTGGCCCGTGGCAAGGGCCTTGCGCAGGTCCTCGACTTCCTTTGCCAGGGCGGCCTGGAGGGCCTTCCACGCCCCGGCGTCCACGGTCCTCACATCCCAGCTTCTTGCCCAGTCCGCCGTGGGGTAGGGGTTCTCTCCCCGGGTCGCCCGGTTGGCCAGGTCGAGGGAAAAACGCACATGGTCCACATGGGAGGCCAGCGTGAGAGGATCCCCGGGCGTGAGGGGGCGGGAGGCCGCCGCGGCGTCGACCGCGGCGATAGTCTCAAGGAGGCCGGCCCCCGGGTCGTTGTCGATATACCAGGTGCCCGCTCCGCCCGGACCCTTGAAGCCCTCGTCAAAGAGGGTCACGAGGGCCTTGGCCAGGGCTTCCTTGCTCATCATCTTGTCTTCCACGGCGCGCTCCTTTTTTGTCCCGCCCCTCCGTATTCCGAAGAGCCAGGCGAACTCTCCTACTCCAGGCCGCATCCAGCCAGCATGCCCGAGATCCCGGGCCTGATCATACCAGCCCAGGCTCCTTCCCGCACCATCCTACCTCTCAGCCCTGAAGGGCCCCCATGAGCTGGCCAAAGGCCTCTGGGCTCTTTTCCAGGTACAGGGCTTTCCAGGCTTTCAGGACCCGGTCGTCCATCACGCCAAGGAGGCCAAGGGTGAGCTGGGCAAACTCCAGGGGGGCCAGGCCACTCGCGGTGACGAGCTTACGGTCGACCACCGCGGCTTCCTGCCGGTAGAGACCCTCGCCGTGGTATGCGGGGCAGGTCGCCTTGAGATAGCCGAGGTCGTTGCTGGTGTGGGCCCGGTCATCGAGGATGCCCGCGGCGCCTAAGGCGAGGGTGGCTCCACAGATCGCGGCCACGGCCTTTCCCGCCGCGAGGAATCGCCTTGCCAGCTCGAGGACCGGCCCGTGGCCGGGCTCGAGCCAGGAGTCCCCACCCGGAAGGATGAGCAGTCCCCAGTCCTCGGGCCGGACTTCCTCGAGGGCCAGGTCGGGGAGGACGTGGAGGCCCCCCATGGTGTTGCAGGCTTCCCGATTTCTAGCCGCGAGCTTTACCTCGACCCTCCCCTGGCCTGGGCGGAAGTACCGCCCAGACTTGAGCTCCGCCACGAGATAGCCATATTCCCAATCCGCCATGCCCTCGAAGGCATAGAGGCAGGCCCGGTCATCACCTAGTCCCATACTTCCCTCCTCGCTGGAATCCTAGGCAGTAATCTAGGTCATCCCTTTGTCAGCCCATGTCATACATTTTTGGAATAACGGAAAAAGTCCCCAATAATTTAGGACTGGATGGTTTCGCAGGGACGGCTATGTCATAGTTAGGGAAGTATGAACCGCCTGGACCGAACCATGGGCATCCTCCTCATGCTGAGGGGAGGGCGCATAGCCTCGGCCTCCGACCTCGCGAAGCGCTTCGAGGTGTCCCAGAGGACAATCTACCGGGACATCGAGGTCCTCTCGGGTTTGGGCGTTCCCGTGGGGGCCGAGATGGGCCGGACCGGCGGCTTTAGGCTCCGGGAGGGCTACTTCCTCCCTCCGGTCACCTTCGGGCCCGAGGAGGCGGCCTCCCTCCTCCTCGGCCTTATCCTCATGCGGCGGCTGCGGGTGATGCCCTTTCCCAAGGAGGCGGACTTTGCGGAGCGCAAGCTCCTCGCGGCCCTGCCGGCGGAGACCAGGCTGATCCTCGAGCGCGCCTCCCGTTTCCTGGGCTTCGAGGCCATGCCCCCAGACCTCCTCCATCCCGAGCCTGATGATCCCCAAGCCGGCCATGGCCCGCCCCCGGAGGCCGAGGCCGAGGTGGTGGGCGGCTTCCTGCGGGCCCTCCTCTCCTCCTCGCGGGTCATGCTCACCTATTCCTCCCCCTACCGGGAGAAGGAAGTGCCCCGGGAGATCGAGCCCAAGGGCCTGCTCTGGGACCGGGACCGGTGGTACCTCCTGGGTAGGCCCTCGGGCTCGACCGAGGCCCGGCCCAGGATGTGGAGGGCGGACCGGGTCAGGGCCCTCGGTCCAGGCAGGGCCATGCCTCCCTGTCCCTCGGATCTCGATGCCCGGGACCACCTGGGAAGGCGGTGGCTGGCGGAGGCCATGGAGGCCTGGAGGCGGCATTCCCCGGCCAAAGTCGCCATGAGCCCGGCCCAGGCGGACATCCTGCGCCGGGACTGGTATTTCGGGGCGGCCCTGTTCGAGGCTGGCCAGGACGGCCGGATCGTGATGACCTGGGGAGAGTCCGATCCAGGGGCCGCCACGGCCCTCGTGCGTTGGCTGGGGCCTGGGGCCGAGCTCCTCGAGCCCCGGGAATGGCGGCCCCTCCTCGCCGAGGAGCTTAGGCTCCTCGCCGCGGCCCACGCCGAGCCCGTCGAGGGCCCCACATCACTAGGGCAATGAGGGATGCCGCCCAACGCGCCAGGGCGAGGCTCGGGAAGGCGACCCGGGCCTCCGGGCTGAGCCAGGCCCGGCCCTTCTGAAGGAGGCCCCGGGAGGTCCACCACGCAAGGTCGAGGCTGGGCTCGGTTTCCCTGAGCCAGGCCTGGCGCTGGACCTGGAAGACCAGGAGGGCCAGGAGGCTGGGCCTTAGGCCAAGGCCGCCCAGGGCCGCCCTGGCCAGGCGCAGAGCCGCCCGGTCTAGGCCGGTTCCCGCCCGCTCAAGGCCCTCGGGGGAAAGCCTGGCCCCGGCGAGGACGCAGTGAGAGCCTAGGGTCCTCACCCCCCAATAGCGCAGGGCCTGGACTAGGGATGCCCTGGTCCGTCCCGAGTCGGCCGAGCCCGTCGTAGTGAGGACAAAGCCGAGCCTTCCCCCAAGGCCGGGCCTGTGGCAGAGCCAGGCCAGGCGATCCAGGGTGGTCTTCATGAGCCCCGACATGGAGTCCACGTAGACTGGGGAGGCTAGGACGAGGATGTCGCTGCCCAGGATCGCCTGGGACAGCCAGGCCAGGTCGTCATCCCGGGGGCAGGCATCCTCTCCCCGGTCGAAGCACAGCCTGCAGCCCAGGCAGGCCTCGATGTGGAGGTCGACGAGGTCGAGGACTTCCACCGAGGCCGACGGGCCAAGGCCCTTCTGGAGGCTGGCGGCAAAGCGGCGGGAGACGGCCGCCGTACCGCCACCGCGGCGGGGACTGCCGTTCAGGATCAGGGCCTTCATGGGCTGGATGATCCTATGGCCCTGGGCGGGGGCGCAAGGCCCTGCCGCCTTCGCGGCCCGGGTCCTCCCATGCTAGGATAGGGCCATGTCCACCACCACCCGATCCGACATCCTCAAGGGAAGCTTGGCCATGGCGGCCTGCGCAGTTCTCTGGTCCACCGCAGGCATATTCATAAAGCTTGTGCCCTGGCATCCCCTGGCTGTCGCGGGCGGGAGGAGCCTCATCTCCTTCGTCTTCCTCCTCGGGCTTATCCGCCGGCCCCGCTTTACCTTCTCGGGTCCCCAGATCGGCGCGGCCCTGGCTAACGCCGTGACCATGCTCCTCTTTGTCTACGCCAACAAGGCCACGACCGCGGCGAACGCGATCCTCCTTCAATACGGGGCCCCAATTTATGTAGCCATTATCGGGGCCGTCCTCCTGAAGGAGAAGCCCCGGGCCGAGCACTGGGCCGCCCTGGGCGCCGTGGTTGTGGGCATGGGCCTCCTTTTCGCCTCGGGCCTCGGCGGAGGCTCGACCCTGGGCAACCTGGCCGCTGCCCTGGCGGGCGTCACCTTTGCCCTCTACATCGTCTTTATGCGGATGCAGAAGGGCGGCTCCCCCCTGGAGTCGGTTATCCTTGCCCACCTATTCACGGCCATCGTCGCCTTTGGCCTCCTGGGCATCCTGGGCGGCAAGGGCGGGGCGTCCTTTCCCAAGGCCTCGGACTTCACGCCCCTCGCCATCGCCGCCATCCTGGGCCTGGGCCTCTTCCAGGTGGGCCTGGCCTCGGTCTTCTTCTCCTACGGGATCAAGCGAGTGAACGCCCTCGAGTCCACCCTCATAGGGGTGATCGAGCCCGTGCTCAACCCTGTCTGGGTTTTCCTGGTCACCGGGGAAGCCCCGGCCGGCCGGGCCCTGGCGGGAGGCCTCGTGATTGTGATCGCGGTCCTTGCGTCCTCGGTGATCTCGGCCCGCCGCGAGACTTCCGGGGCCTAGGAAGCCCGGGGCTTCGCTCCCTGGTCCAAGCCTGGGTTTGGGTTCGTCTTAAATATGACAATACTAGTAATAATACTGTCTTCGGGCCCTAGCTTGGGGCCAGCGCTCGGTCGTGGTTAAAGAATAAATAAACTTGCATATATATAAAATACGATATAAAATCCCCGCGATCTTCTTTCGCTCCCGAAGGAAGAGGATTATGCTTTCCGCAGGAGGCCCCCATGGATGTCGAGAAGGAGATAGAGGCTATCAAGGCCCAGATGGAAGCCCGGCCGGGCGCCAAGAGCAAGCTTTCGATGATTGTGTTTTCCGGCGACCTGGACAAGCATATCGCCTCGATGATCATAGCCACCGGAGCGGCGGCCATGGGCATGGAGGTTGTCCTCTTCTACACCTTCTGGGGCACCGCGGCCCTGCGCGATCCCAAGAAGAGGGCCAAGGGCAAGAACTTCATCGAGAAGATGTTCGGCCTCATGCTTCCCCGGGGCCGCAACAAGACGACCCTCTCCCAGATGCACATGCTCGGGGCCGGTACGGCCATGATCAAGGGCATCATGAAAAAGAAGAACGTGGCCAACCTCGACCAGCTCTTCGAGGCCGCGGGGATGATGGGAGTCAAGATCTATGTCTGCCAGATGTCCATGGACCTCATGGGCATGAAGATGGAGGAGATGATCGACTATCCGGGCATGGAGGTCGTCGGCGTCGCCACCTTCCTCGACCACGCCAAGGAATCCTCGGTCCAGCTCTTCCTCTAGAATACAAGTACGAACTATAAGGAGTTAGCCATGGCTGAGCACGATGCCGTCAAGACCCTCGACTACAAGGGACTCGCCTGTCCCATGCCGGTGGTGAGGATTAGCCAGGAGATCGGCAAGGTCTCCGTGGGCCAGGTCGTCGAGGTCCATACCACCGATCCCGGCTCCCTCTCGGACTTCCCCGCCTGGGCCAAGAGCACGGGCCAGGAGATCGTGGAGAGCAAGCAGGAGCCCGGCCTGATCAGGATCTTTGTCCGGCGCAAGAAATAGGGGGATCCATGGCCGACGCAGTAGCCGCCGCCACCCAGGCGGCAGCCGGGGCAGTCCAGGCAGCTGGCGCGGCCGCGGGAGACGCCGTCTCCGCGGCCTCGAGCCTCCCGCCTACGGGCCTGGCCCTGGTCCTAGCCAAGCTATCCTGGCTCATCGTGGTCCCGGGCTTCTATATAGCCCTGGCCTTCTTCCTCGTGGCCGTGGTGGTCCGCCTGGCGCGCATCTTCACGGCCCCGCCGCCTCCCTGGCAGCTGGCCATCTACCCCGCGCCCAAGTCCGGCTTCGGGGCCGCGATGAGCGACGCCTTCGGGATGCCCCAGATCCGCAAGCGTGAGCCCCTCTTCTGGGCCAGCCTGGTGGTCTTCCACCTGGGGATCCTGGGCATAGTCCTGGGCCACCTCGACATCCTGCCGGAGATCAACATCATGAGCCCCAGCTCCCGGCACATGCTGGGCGCCGGGGTCGCCGGCCTTGCGGTGACCCTGCCGGTCTTCTATTTCCTGGGCCGGCGCTTCCGCAGCCCCGTGCGGGAGATCTCCAATCCCGGGGACTATCTCCTGCTCCTTCTCCTCCTCTTCACCTTTCTCCTCGGGGACCTGATGAGCTGGGGCAATTCCTGGACCGCCCAGGGCTTTGTGATGACCAAGGCCGATTTTGCCCGCTATTTCCAGGGCCTTCTCTGGTTCCGCTTCGAGGACCCCCGGGCCTACCTCCACGGGACCCACTACCACTTCCTCACCCTCCACCTCCTCCTGGCGGAGGCGACCTTCATTGTCCTCCCCTTCACGAAGGTGATGCACGCATTCCTATCCATCCCGGCTAACGTATTGCGGAGGCGCGTATGGACGCGGTGACCAGCGAAAGGCTCAAGGCCCTCTTCGAGACCAAGCTCAACAGCGCGATGCGGGTCTACCTCGACACCTGCGCCCGCTGCGGCCTCTGCATCGAGTCCTGCCACGTCTACGCCTCCATGCCCGAGGCGAGGTATACCGCCGTGGGCCGGGCCGAGGTCGTGCGCAAGATCTTCAAGCGCTACTTCCGCGTGCAGGGCAAGTTCGCGCCCTGGCTGGGGGAGGTCCTCGAGTTCGACGACGACACCCTGCGGCGCCTCAACGAGGCGGCCTTCTCCTGCACGGGCTGCAGGAGGTGCATGGTCCACTGCCCCTTTGGCATCGACACCCAGCTGATCATGGGCATAGCCAAGGCCCTCCTCGTGGGGGCTGACCAGGAGCCCAAGATCCTCTCCATGCTCTCGGACATGTCGATCATGAAGGGCTCGACCATCGAGGAGACCCGGGCCGACTACACCACGGCCCTGGCCAACCTGGAGGGGGACGTGAAGGCCCTCTGGCCGGACACGACCAAGAAGCCCGATGGCAGCCCCTACCCGGCCATACCCTACGGGGTCAAGGGCGCCAAGGTCCTCTACGTGGCCCTCTCGGGAGCCCACTCCGTGGTGCCCGCCGCGGCGATCATGAACGCCGCCGGCGAGTCCTGGACGGTGTCCTCCTTCGAGGCCGTCAATTTCGGGGCCTTCCTTGGGGACACCAAGCGGATGAAGGCCATCGCCCAGCGCATCATCGACGAGGCCAAGTCCCTTGGGGTGCGCGAGGTGGCCATCGTCGAGTGCGGGACCGCCTATCGCGTCCTCAGGCACATGATGGGGCCCCAGCTCTTTGACGTGGTGGCCTTCGTGGAGCTGATCGACCGCTATGTCTCCCAGGGCCGGATCAGGCTGGACAGCACCAAGATCGAGGGCAAGGTCACCTACCACGACCCCTGCCAGATCGCCCGCAACGGGGGCATCTACGAGGAGCCCCGGCGGGTGATCCGGGCCCTGACGCCCAATTTTGTCGAGCTCACCCCCACCCGGGAGGAGAACTGGTGCTGCGGCGGCGGCGGCGGACTCATCTCCATGGGGGAGGAGGAGTTCCGGATGAAGTCCTCCAAGGTCAAGGCCGACCAGCTGGCGGCCTCCGGGGCCCAGATGGTGACCACGGCCTGCGAGAACTGCCATAGCCAGCTCTCGGACCTTTCCCGGCATTATGAGCTGGGCATGAAGGTCGAGTTCCTCTCAGGCCTCGTGGCCAGGGCCCTGGTGCGCTAGCTAAGCTCACTTGACAGTCGGGCGAAACAGCCCTAACCTGATTCTCATAAAGTCGTCCTTGAGGGCCCAGCCCCCAGTGGCGACTTTTTTTGTTCCTATGGGCAGGGACACGATAGTCAGGCAAAGTCAAGGAAGGACCAGGATGTCACGGCAGCTCAAGATCCGAAGCAAGCTCCTTTTTCTCGTCACCGGCACTATGGTCCTCATGGGCCTGGCCCTCGTCCTCTACCTGGCCATAAGCGCACCAATCAAGGTCATCCGGGCCGAGCGCCAATCCCTCGCCTCGATATCCGAGGCCCTCATGTCCCTCAACCTCGAGGCCGCCAACCTCCTGATCGCCCCGCCCAACCGGGAGAAGCCCCGGGTCGAGGCCGCCCAGATGCAGTTCAAGGCGGCCTTTGAGAGCCTCAAGGGCCTCAAGGTCCTGCCCAGCCTCGACGCCGACCTGGCGGACGCCATCCGCATCATAGGCAATGTGGGGGACATGGTGAGCGAGGGCTTTACCTCCCTCTACGCCAGCTACGGGGACATCGTCGCCGCCATCGGGGCCACGAGCAACGATCTTCCGCCCCTCAACGCCTCTTCCCTGAGCGGCACCGACCGCAGGGCCCAGGCCTCCTACGTCCTCATGCTCACGGCCTTCAACCAGTCCCACGCAAGCCTCACGGACGCCTTTGACCTGGGCAGCCAGAACCTTGTGAGCCAGTTCGGGGTGATCGACGAGAAGATAGCCGGCCTCGAGAGGAGGGCTGGCCTTTTCGGGGGCGCCGCGGCGGGGATCCTCGTCCTCCTCACCTTTTTCATGGCCCTTATCGTGGCCACGGGAATATCCCGGAATATCACCGGCCTCGAGGCGGCCACGGCCGTCCTGCGGACCGGGGATCTCTCGGGCCGCTTTGCCGTGAGGTCCCGGGATGAGCTGCGGAGCCTGGCGGAGAGCCTCAACGCCTTTGTGGACCTCCTGGGGGACTTCCACGGGCGGATCCGGGAGGCTTCGGAGGCGAACATGGCCGTCAAGGAGGATCTGGGCAAGTCGGTCGAGGGGGCCGTCTCCTCGGCCGAGGAGATAGCCGCCAACACGGCCTCCATATCCCGGCAGATGGCCTCCATGGATGAGCTGGCCGCGGCCTCCAGGAATTCCGCGGAGTCCCTGTCCCGGGGCTTTGAGGCCCTCCATGGGCGCATCGAGGCCGAGGAGAGGCTGGTCGCCGACTCCGCCTCGGCGGTGACCCAGATCCTCGCCTCCATAGGCAACATCGCCCGGCTCACCGAGGCCGACCGGAAGGCGGCCGATGCCCTGGTCGCCGCCGCCGACCGGGGCAACGAGGTCTTCAGCGACGCCTTTGACCGGGTGGCGGGGATCGCCGAGAGTGTCGGGTCCATCCAGGACCTGGCCGAGGTGATCCAGAAGGTGGCCGCCCAGACCAACCTCCTGGCGATGAACGCCGCGATCGAGGCCGCCCACGCCGGCGAGGCCGGGAGGGGCTTTGCCGTCGTGGCCGACGAGATCCGCAAGCTGGCGGAGACGGCCAACCAGAGCTCCCGGGACATCGGGGCCACCCTCAAGACCGTGAGTGCCAAGGTCAGCGAGGCGGGCAGCACCCGGAAGGCCACCTCCGAGGCCTTTGGCTTCATCCGGGAGCGGATCCAGGAGGTCACGCGCTCGGTCACGGAGATCTATTCCAACATGGCGGAGATGGAGAACGGGGGCAAGCAGGTCCTGGACGCAATGGGCGAACTCAAAGACGGCTCCTCCGCGATCGCCGAGGAGGCCCGGGGCTTCCGGAGCTCCACGGCGGCCCTGAGCCGCGACCTTGAGGGCCTGTCCCGGCTGTCCACGGAGGTAGTCTCCAATGTCTCGGAGATCGGCCAGGGCATGGGCTACATCGAGGAGTCCATCCGGGGCATAGCCCGGGAAACCGAGAGGGTGGGAGCCATAGGCGCTGGCCTGGACCAGGAGATCCGGCGCTTCAAGACCGGGGTGGACGCGACCCCGGCGGTTTGACAGGGGCAGGGGGCCTTCCTATGCTTGGGGATAGAGATCGCAAGGAAGTGCCATGGGCTTTCGAAAAATCCGGACAAAGCTTCTCGCCCTTGTCATAGGTGTCATGCTTCTCATGGCCTGCGCGGCCGTGGCCTGGCTTGCCCTCCGGGCGCCCGTGGACAGGCTCAAGGCGGAGCGGGCGATCCTGAGCGAGGCGTCCTCGGCCCTGGCGGGCCTGCGCATAGAGAGCGAGAGGCTCCTCGTCTCTCCTCCCAGGACCGAGATAGCCCGCCTGGACAAGGCCTTGGAGGGTTTCCACTCGGCCTTTGCGTCCATAGCCAACCTGCGGGACATACCGGCCCTGAGCGAGGACGTGGCCGATGCCGTGGGGATCATCATCAATGTGGGCAAGATGGTCGACCTGAGCTTTGATCCCCTCCTGTCTGCCTATAAAGATATAACCTCCCAGCTTGGCTCCGAGGACATGCCTCCCCTCGACTTTTCCACCCTCCTCTCGGCGGACCGCAAGCGGGCCTCCGATGGCATCCTCCCTCTTATCGTCCTCAACCAGAAGGCCGGCGACCTGGGCTCCGTCCTCGACCTGGGCATGGAGTCCATAGCCACCCAGTTTGCCCTCGTGGACGAGGGCATCCGGGCGATCGAGGCCAAGGCCATGGTGGTCGCCCTCCTGGCGGCGGGCCTCATAGTCCTCGCGACCCTCGTCCTGGCCTTCCTGGTCTCCGGGGGCATCTCCAAGACTATCGAGGGCCTGGACGCCTCGGTGTCAGAGCTGATAACCGGCGACCTCTCGGTCCGCTTCAGCAGCGGCTCCAAGGACGAGATCGGGCGCCTGGCAAGCAGGCTCAACTCCTTCCTCGAGGTCCTGGGGGGCTTCCACGGGCGGATCCGGGAGGCCGCCCAGTCCAATGCCTGCCTCCGGGAGGAGCTCCAGCGCTCGGTGGAGTCCGCGATGAGCTCGGCCGAGGAGATCGAGGCCAACACCCGCTCGATCGGCAAGCGCATCGAGGCGATGGATGAGCTCAGCCGGGTCTCCAAGGAGTCCGTGGACGCCGCCGGCGAGGGCTTCTCGGGCCTCCTTGCCCGGGTGGAGGACGAGACCCGCCTGGTCTCCGACTCGGCCGCCTCGGTGACCCAGATGCTGGCCTCCATTGAGAACATTGTCCGCATCACGGACAAGGACAAGGCCCTCGCCGAGGCCCTGGTCGCCGAGGCCGACCGGGGCCGCTCGGTCTTTGAGGAATCCTTTGACAAGGTGTCCGGCATAGCGGGAAGCGTGGACGCGATCCAGGCCATGGCCTCCGTGATAAAGGGCGTGGCCGGCCAGACCAATCTGTTGGCGATGAACGCGGCCATCGAGGCCGCCCATGCCGGCGAGGCGGGAAGGGGCTTCGCCGTCGTCGCGGACGAGATCCGCAAGCTCTCGGAGACCGCCGCCAAGTCCTCCCGGGAGATCTCCGCGACCATAGCCGAGGTGACCCGGCGGATCCAGGAGGCGGCCTCGACCCGAAAGGCCACCGCGGACGCCTTTGACGCGATCTCAACCCGGATAGCCGACGTGTCCCGCTCGGTGACGGAGATCTTCTCCAACGTGGCGGAGATGCAGACCGGGGGTAAGCAGATCCTCGAGGCCATGTCGGACCTCAAGGGCCGCTCGGTCGACCTGGCCGACCGCTCCAGGCATTTCAACGCCGCCACCGGGAGCCTCGTGGAGGGCATGGATTCCCTCCACCGCCTCTCCGCCGAGGTTGTAGCCAGCATCGACGAGATCTCCACGGGGATTTCCTATATCGGCAGCTCGGTGCGGGGCATCGCCTCGGAGACCGAGAAGGCCGAGGAGGTGGGTGTCCGCCTCGAGGCCGAGATCGGCCTCTTCAAGACCGAGTCCTGCGCCGATAGCGGCGCCGATGGCGGCGCCGAGACTGGCGCCGCCATCCAAGCCTAGTACTAGCCCCGGATAATCTTCACGAGGTGGTCCACGGTGACGCCTAGGTGCCTGGCCACATCGTCCCCGGGGCCCGACTCCCCAAAGCGGTCAATTGAGAGGATGTCCGAAGGCCTAGAGGCTATGCCCTCCCAACCCATGGAGATGCCCGCCTCGGCGACCACCACCCTGGCTCCGGGAGGGAGGATGGCGTCCCGCACAGCCTGGGGCTGGGCGAGGAAGAGCTCCCGGCTGGGCATGGACACGAGGCGGATCTCCCCGCAGGCCTTCCTGGCCTCGGCGTCGCCCTCGATCCTCTCGATCGCCGCCAGCGCAAGGGATACTTCCGAGCCCGTGGCCACCACGACCGTCTCCGGGGCTGCCGAAGTGTTGCGCACAACGTAGGCTCCCAGGGCCATGGTGTAGGCCCAGTCCGGGTCGGCCTTCTCCAGGACCGGGAGGTTCTGGCGGCTGAGGGCCAGGACGGTGGGGCCATCCTTCCGCTCCATAGCCAGGCGCCAGGCCACGGCGGTCTCCTCGGCGTCGGCGGGGCGCAGGACCCTGACATTGGGGATCGAGCGGAGGCTCGTGAGCTGCTCGATGGGCTGGTGGGTGGGGCCGTCCTCGCCTATGTAGACCGAGTCGTGGGTCAGGACATAGACCAGGGGGAGCCTCATCAGGGCCGAGAGGCGCAGGGCCGGCCGCAGGTAGTCGCAGAAGACGAGGAAGGTGGCCACATAGGGCCGCAGGCCCCCGTGGAGGGCCATGCCGTTGGCTATGGAGGCCATCCCGTGCTCCCGGACGCCAAAGCGGATCATCCGTCCGCCCCGGGCCTGGGCGCTGTAGTCGCCTCCGGGGATCTGGGAGACATTGGGGCCCGTGAGGTCGGCCGAGCCCCCCACGAAGGAGGGCCAGGAGGCCGCCACGGCCTGGAGGACGGTCCCCGAGGCGTTCCGGGTGGCTATCTTTTCCCCCTTCTTGAAGCTGGGCAGGTCGAGGGCCTTGGTGGCCTCCCCGGCAAGCCAGGCGGCCAGCTCGGTGGCCAGGGCGGGGTTTTCCCGCTTCCAGGCCTCAAAGCCCTCCTTCCAGGCGGCGTGGACCGCGGCCTGGTCCTTCCGGCGCTTCTCAAAGAAGGCATAGGCCTCTGGGGCTACCCAGAACTTGGCGTCCACGGGGATGCCTAGGCCGGCCTTGGCCTTGAGGATCTCCTCGGGCCCCAGGGGGGAGCCATGGACCCCCGAAGTCCCCTGCTTTGAGGGGGAGCCCTTGCCGATCACGCTCTTGAGGATGACGAGCTTGGGCTTGGCGGTCTCCGCCTCGGCCTCGGAGAGGAGCTTGGCCATCCCCGCCAGGTCGTACATGTCCCCCTTGAGGACCTTCCGGCCATAGGCCTCGTAGCGCTTGGCCACATCCTCCCCGAAGGAAATGGAGGTGGAGCCGTCGATGGTGATGGCGTTGGAGTCATAGAAGACTATGAGCTTTCCGAGGCCCAGGTGGCCGGCCAGGGAGGAGGCCTCGGAGGCGACGCCCTCCTGGAGGCAGCCATCCCCCACGAGGACAAAGGTCTTGTGGTCGATGATCTTCCGGCTGGGGGTATTGAACTTGGCCGCGAGCATGGTCTCGGCTATGGCCAAGCCCACGGCGTTGGCCACGCCCTGGCCCAGGGGGCCCGTGGTGGTCTCGATCCCCGGGGCGACTCCGTACTCCGGATGGCCGGCGCAGCGGCTGCCCAGCTTGCGGAAAGCCTTGATTTCGTCGAGGGTGATGCCAAAGCCCGCCAGGTGGAGGAGGGAGTAGAGGAACATCGAGCCGTGGCCGGCGGAGAGGACAAAGCGGTCCCGGTCGATCCAGGCCGGGTCGGCGGGATCATGCTTGAGGGCCTGGCCGTAGAGGAAGGCCCCCAGCTCGGCGGCGCCGAGGGGGAGGCCCGGGTGGCCGGAGTTGGCTTCCTGGATGGCGTCCATAGAAAGGCTGCGCACAGAGAGGGCTATGCTCTCGAGGGCTTTGGTGTCCATAGGTTCTCCTTGGGGGGGTGTTCCTTGATTTTGGCTATTTTAGGCACAAGTCGGCC
>JAKPBN010000408.1 GCA_029778945.1 Spirochaetota bacterium | reverse complement strand
CTCCTGGCCCTGGGGGCCTCGGGCCTGGATGGCCAGCGCTTTACCTTCCTGGGCTATCTGCCCCAGGACCGGGGCCAGAGGCGCAATGCCCTGGTCTCGATCGAGCGGGGGGTCAAGCTCGACGGTGGCACGAGGCTCTTTATCGAGACCCCCTACCGCAATGACAGGCTCCTCGAGGACTGCCTTGGGACCCTGTCCCCGGAGACGAGGCTCTGCGTCGCCGCAGACCTCTGCTCTGACTCCGAGCAGGTCCTCTCCATGAGCGTCGCCGAATGGAGGGAGCGGAAGCCCGTGCTGGGAAAGGTCCCTGCGGTCTTCCTGGTGGGCCGGGTCCCCGGGACCGGACTTGACCCGGCCCGGGCCAAGGATGATAGGCTCCAGGCATGCAAAAACAAGAGACCCTGAGCTATGAGGAGCAGTTCGCCGACCAGGGTGTGGGCTTCTCGCCCTATACCCTCTGGTCGACGGGCATCGTTCCGGCCCAGACCCTCCTCAAGGTGGACAGCTACAGCCTAGCCTGCGTGCCCTACCAGTTCTCCATGCGCAAGGCCGTCCTCATGGGGGCCCTTTCCCAGGACGAGATAGTCTTTTTCCAGCGCTATAAAGGCGCCCTGGCTGGCCTGGCCCTCTCCTTCCAAAAGGCCCAGGACAGGACCCCGATCAAGGTCTTTTGCCGCTGCCAGCTCGACACCCTGGGCATGTGGAAGGGAAGGGAGGGGGTCGGCCTCTTTGCCTTTTCCTGGAAGCCCATCCCCCCGGACCTCGTCCAGATCCTGGGAGACTACCATCTGTCCATAGAGAGGCTCAGGCTCCAATACGATGACCTCAAGGGCAAATCGATCCAGATCGGCCCCGAGGCGGCCAAAAAGCTTGGCTATAACAACTATGCGGTGATGACCCTGGATGGGGTCCAGCACAAGTTAGCCGTCTTTAGCCTGGGGGCAAGCCAGGCCGAGTTCCTCCTGCCCCTCAAGTCCCCGGACCTGGCCGAGGGAGCCTCGTTCAGCCTGAGCCTCGCCTTTATCCGCTACCGCTTTGCCCTGAAGGGCAGGATACTCAAGGCCGAGCGCCTGCCCTCGGGAGTCCAGAAGGTCAAGGCCGGGCTTGAGTTTTCCCCGGAGCTCGTGGAGCTTGTCTCGGAATACTTCTTTTCCAGCCGCCGCTAGGGCGATCCTTTGAGGGCCCGGAGCGGGCCCTTAGTCGGGCTTGCGGTCGATATAAGCCTTCAAGGCCGAGTCGTCTATATAGCCCTTCTCTATGGCCAATTCCCCGAACATCCTCGGGTCACCGGCTTTTTGCAGGCCGAGGATCTCCTCTACCTGGGCTTGGTTAATTGCGCCTATATCGATCAGGAAATCGCCTATCCTTTTAGCCATGGCTCCCCTCCGGGTAAATAATGTCGTAGAGTGGCATGTAAAGCAAGTCCATAATCCAAAATATCTCCAGCATTATTCCTCCCCGATCCATCCCTGGCGCGGAAGGAAACGTCTGGATTCGCAATTCAAGCCCCCCCAAAAAACAACTGCTTGCGGGCCTTGGCTATGAGTCCCTTGGCCTATCCAAAATCCACCCATTTTTTAATCCTAATTCAATGTACCAGGGATAAGAAACCTGATAGATTGCCTATCAATTGTTAGAAATCAAAGTTCCTGCCTGGTGATTACCACAACCTCATGAGGCGCCCACCAAGCATCACCATCGGGAGGCTCGATGAAACGATTAGCTGCCATAGGTCTTACCCTCCTGATCCTCGGCGCCCCCCTTCTAGCCCAGTCTATCGCGCCTGCCTCGCCCTGGACCCTCAAGCTCTCACCGACTTTCGCCCTCCCCCTCACGGCCGGGGACTTTTCCGCCAATGAGCTATTTTCCACTTCCTTGGGTGCGAGCCTTGGGGCCGAATACTCTTTCAAGGAGCCTCTGAAGCTGCGCTTCGGGGCGGCCTATTCGTCCACGGGCTTTCTTCCCACCGGATCGATCACTACCCCCGGCAAGCTGGGGGAAATTTCTCTCCTGGCTGGCCTTGGCATAGCCAAGCCCCTTTCCCCGGTCCTCTCCCTCCAGGCCTTTCTGGATGGGGGCCTCGTCTATGGCGTCCTGCCCACGGGTACTTCCTCGCTGTACGCCTCCTTCCGCCTGGGCGGCGGCCTCGAGCTCGGCCTGGGCCATGGGCTTTCCACGAGCCTCCTGGCGAGCTATGACTACCGGGCCGGCCTCTACAGCGGCCTAGGAGCCGGGCTGGGCATGGGCTTCCGCCTCCCGGCCGCAAAGGCCACAGGCCAATCCCCCCTGCGCCTCCTCGACCTTACAGACCTCAAGCTCGGAGGCGTCTTCCCGATCTTCCGCTCCTATTACGACCAGCACGCGGTGGGCACGATCAAGATAGCCAACACCAGCAAGGTCGCGGTCCAGAACGTCAAGGTGAGCTTTCTCATCAAGCAGTACATGGACGCCCCCAAGGACTGCGGGACAATACAGGGCATAGCCCCGGGCAAGAGCGTCGAAATCCCCCTCTATGCCCTTTTTAACGACTCGATCCTAGGGATCACCGAGGCGACCAAGGTCAATGCCCAAATCACCGTGGACTACGGCGACAACGGCCAGCAGACCAAGACGGCGACGGTCCTCGTCTATGACCGGAACGCCCTGACCTGGAGCGATGACCGCCACGCCGCGGCCTTTGTCTCCAAACTCGATCCCTGGGTCCAGCAGCTGACGGGCAATATCCTGGCGGCGGTCAAGAGCTACCGCAATCCCGAGCTCGACAAGAACCTCCAGACCGCCATCGCGATCCATGAGGGCCTCGGGGCCTTCGGCATCGGCTATATGATCGCCACCACCCGGCCCTTTCTCCAGGAGGTGGTCAACCCGGAGATCGTGGACACCCTGAAATTCCCCCGCCAGACCCTGGCCTTCCGGGCCGGGGACTGCGCCGACCTCTCGGTCCTCTATGCCTCCTGCTTTGAGGCGGCCGGCGTAGAGACAGCCTTTATCACCGTCCCGGGCCATATCCTCATGGCCATCGACCTGGGCATGAGCCGCTCCGAGGCCCTGTCCAGGGGCTACAAGGACTCGCAGTTCATCAACGACGGCACTCGGCTCTGGCTTCCCATAGAGACCACGATGCGCGACGCAGGCTTTCTCGAGGTCTGGCTCAACGGCGCGGAGCAGTGGCGCCAGGCGAACGCCAAGGGCAAGGCGGCCCTCTATCCCATCCACGAGGCCTGGAAAACCTTTGCCTCCGTAGGCCTCCCTGCGGACGGCTCCTCCGTCGTGTCCCCTTCGGACGCCAGGATCAGCGCCCCCTTCAGGGCCGAGCTCGCCAAGGCCATCGACGCCGAGCTCGGGGCCCGCATCGCAAGCCTGGGAGCCCTGCCCGCAGGACCCAAGCTGGCCACGGCCCTCAACGCCCGGGGTGTCATCTTTGGCCGCTACGGCCGCTATGCCGAAGCCGAGCGGGACCTCAAGGCCGCGGCCAAGGCCGGCAACACCCTGGCCCTCAGCAACCTGGGCAACCTCTCCCTCATGAAGGGCGAGCCTGCCCCGGCCCTGGACTATTACCAGCAGGCGGCCAAGGCCTTTCCGGACAACCCTAAGATCTACGCTAACTTGGCCAAGGCCGCCGCGGCCTTGGGCAAGACCGAGCTTGTCAAGGCGAGCCTTGAGACGATGCGCAAGCTCGACCCCCAGGCGGCCGAGCAGTATGCCAGCCTAGCCCAGGCCTCCACGGTCACGGGGACAAGGGCGGCCCAGCAGGAAGTTACCGATCTGGAATGGTTCTGATAAAGTCCGTGCTCGCTTTCCGTGCATCACCGCAATTAAACCTGAGCCTGCGTTCCGGCTCTATTCCGGGGGACATATATGATCCAGGGAAAGAATAGAAAAAAGGCAGCATTGCGCGCCTTTATAGTTTTGGTTTTGTCTATCCTAAGCTCTTGCTCCAATCCCCTGGTGGACGCGGTCAAGTCTATTAAGGCCGGCGCACTAGCAGCAGGTACAGCCAAGGATATTACGGCCTTTGGTTTTGCCGATCCCGCAGCTACTGGCACTATCTCTGGCACAGACATCACAGTGAACGTACCCTACTTAACGGACCTAACGGCCCTCAAGGCAAGCTTTTCCACAACTGGCCAATCCGTCACTGTCGGACCCAATCCACAGATAAGCGGCACTACGGAAAATGACTTTACCAATCCAGTAGTATACAAAGTCATTGCAAGCAATGGCACGACCAAGGAATTCAAGGTTACAGTAGCTCCTGTAATGGCACCTACTGGTCTATCCGCTACTCCATCCAATCACCAGGTCACACTCAATTGGACCACGGTAGATATAGCTACCAGCTATAATATCTACGAATCTACAATAGCGGGATTCACCCCTGGCGCCGCAAACAAGCTGACTAGCGTGTCAGGGACTAGTTACACCCATGTCTCCCTTGCAAACAAGACAGTGCATTACTATACCGTCACAGCAGTAAGCGGCGGCATAGAATCGCCCAGTACGAGTACGGTTTCCGCCACACCAATCCAGCTTGTAGCCTACGTCACGGCCCAAGGTGGCCTGAAAATCTATCCTGTTGATAAAGCTACAGGAACATTTGGTGCTCTTCTGGCCGGACCATCGACTGGGTTTAATTTGGCATTTGCAGTGGATCCAACATGCAAGTACGCTTATTCGACAGATTTATTAGGCAAAAAAGTGTATTCATTTGCGATCAATTCAAATACAGGTGCGCTCACTGCGGTTGGGAGTCCGGTTGCAACAGGAAATTGTCCCGAGTATATCGCGATCAATGCTAATTCCAGTTTTGTCTATATAGCCAATAGTAGCCAACCAGATATTGGGGGATATCCAAACACAGATCCTTCTGGATGGAGTGTTTCAGGGTACAAGGTCAATCAGACCGATGGCAGTCTGGATATTCTGAGTGGATTTCCCGTTAGTGTGGGCGATCAAATCGGTGGGCTTTCTGTTTCACCTGATCGACGTTTTCTTTATCTGACAACAAACGCATGGACCAAAAAATTGTATGGATAT
>JAKPBN010000385.1 GCA_029778945.1 Spirochaetota bacterium | reverse complement strand
TTGCGCTGTCCCAGCCTGGAGGGGCGGGTTGCATGTTGGTTATCCGGTCCGAGAGCTTGACCATCCAGATCACGGGCTCGCAAGCCTTGATCCTGGCCAGGCTGTCCGCCATGCGGTCCTCCTTGGCCAGCCCGCTGTTTTTCGTCAAGGCGAGGACGCCCGACGCGACCCGGCTCCCAAAGGCGGCTTCCAGGTCCCCGTCGCTTGTCGGGGTGTCCTCGAGGGTGTCGTGCAGCAAGGCGCACTGGATTCCCAGGTCCATCTGTTCGGGCTGCAGACTCGAGTGCTGGAAGGCATTGAGTAGCTCCATGGAGACCAGGCTCAGGTGCATGATATAGGAGATGTCCGTGCCCGGCACAAGCTGGCCTGCATGGGCAGTGGCGGCGTATTTGTAGGCCTTGATATAGCCCTCGGGATCCCAGTGGCCTGGTGTCATGCGCCCTCCTTGGCCTTGCGGGAGCAGAAAGTCCTAGTTGTCAGGGTTGTCCTGGATCTTCTGGAAGAGGAAATCCATGAGGATCCTGGAGTACTTGTCCAGCATGATCGAGTAGATGAGCCAGGAGATCACGCTGATCAGCACCGGAAGGACCATGTTAAGCAGGGCCCGGAAGCTCAGGAGGCCCTCATTCCCGCCAGCCACCAGTTTATAGATCTGCTCGCCCGAGTAAAAGAGCGTGACCGCCAGGAGGATTAGCATGAGGACCCGATAGATGGTGGAGTAGTAGGTCCTGATCTTGATGGTTGAGGTGTTGTCGTTGTTGTCGGTCAGGGTCGCGGCGCAGAATATCTCCGAATAGCCTGTGCCACTGCCTATGGTGGCCTTTAGGATATGGGCATTGCCCTTGCGGCTGTAGGTGATGGGGATGTGGACGGTCTTGAGCAGGTTTTTCTTGGCGATATGGCTTGTGACGCCCTGGAGGAGGCCGAGCCGGTGGTTGATTTTCGCAAGCTGCATCTTGATGGTCGACGTGTGTTTCATCCAATCCTCGTTTTACTGGCGCGTGGCCGGGATAAATGCGGTCTTGAGGGCCTTGCCATCCTGGTCCCTAAAGGTCAGGCCTAGGCCCTTGGCGCTAGCCTCTAGGTCGAGCCAGCCATAGATGCCGCGCTGGAACCAGAGAGACCAGGGGGAGACATGGGAGGGCTCGGGGTCGGGGAAGCCGCCCATCGCGCCTATCGTCGCATAGCTTACCCCATCCTTTTTCAACAGCTCCATGTAGTGGTTGTGGCCCTGGACGACCAGGTCGACCTTGTGCTTTTCCAGGATGGGGGCGACCGCGGCCAGGTTGTCTTTGTGGTCGTACCAGGGCATCCCGGTGTCCTCGTCGACGTAGCCTGAGGAGGCGAAGAAGGAGTGGGAGAGGACGATGATCCGCTTGTCCGCCGGGATGGCGGCCAAGGTCTTCTCGAGCCAGGCCCTCTGGCGGGAGCCAAAGTCCTCGGGACCCCAGCTTAGGTTGAGGACGACGATCCTCGCGGGGCCGGCGTCGATGGAGTAGTAGAAGGGGCTCCCGGAGTCGCTGGAAAGGCCCTTGGGAAAGAAGGAGCGGCGGAAGTGGTATTCCCCGTCGATGATCGCGTCATGGTTGCCCAGGATGGGCCTGAAGGC
>JAKPBN010000327.1 GCA_029778945.1 Spirochaetota bacterium | reverse complement strand
GTCTGGCGCACGAATTCCTGCTCTCGGGAAAACCTGAAATCCATCGCGTAAACCTCCTGGAAACCTGATTCAGGGGCGGGGCGGACAGCCAGGCCCAAGGTTCATGACAAGTGAATCACCTCTCATTCAGCAAGCAGAGGGGAGCCCGATTGGGACGCACACCCCGGAAACTATCTGAACGTGGGGGGTAGGCCCTTGGGGCCTAAGGAGATATAGATCATTAATTATCTATAAATCCTATAGCCAAGAGATTGGACCTAAAGGCGCTCTGTGTCAAGCCGGGCTTGCGAGGTTTGGATAAAAAAAGCACCCTTCCCCCAAGACCAGGGGAAGGGCCGCCTAAAAAAGAGAAAACAGGACTTTCGGAGGCTAGGCCTATTCGGTGAGGTAGTCGTGGGCTTCCGCGAGGCGATAGGGGATCTCGATGCCCTGGGGGCACTTGGGCAGGCAGACGCCGCAGGCCGTGCAGCTATTGCCCCCCGCGCCTGCCTTGAGGAGGGAAACCTTGTACCAGGCCGAGCGGTCGGCCTTTGTGTCATACATGGCGGCGGAGTTGTAGATGGAAAACACCTCGGGGATGTTGACCCCATTGGGACAGGGCTGGCAATAGCCGCAAGTCGAGCAGGGGACCCTTTCCCGCCTCTTGTAGAACGTCCTTGCCTCGTCGAGGATAGCCATCTCGGCCTGGGTAAGGCTGTTGGGCCTGGCCGCCGAGGCGATGCCGGCGTTCTCCTGGACCTGGCGGACCGAGGCCATCCCCGAGAGGACGGTCACGACCTCCTGGGGCTCCAGGGCAAAGCGGAGGGCCCATTCGAGGGGAAGGCGGGGGACGGGCCAGGAGTTGAAGGCGGCCCTGACCTCGGCCGGGGGACTAGCCAGGGCCCCGCCCCGGAGGGGCTCCATGATGATGGCCCCGATCTCCTTGGCCGCGGCATGGCGGAGGCCAGCCTGGCCGGCCTGGAAGTCCCGATCCACATAATTGTATTGGATCTGGCAGAATTCCCAGCCCGGATAGCCGTCGATGATCTCCTTGAAGGCCGTGAGGGAGTCGTGGAAGGAAAAGCCCAGGTGGCGGATCCTTCCGTCCCGCTTGAAGCCCTCGAAGGCCTCGAGGCCCCCCAGGCGGCGGACCTTGTCCCAGCGCTCATGGGACAGGGCGTGGAAGAGGTAGAAGTCCAGGTGGTCGGTCCCGAGGCGGGCCAGCTGCTCGTCGAGGAAGCGCTCCCAGTCCCCGGCTTCCTTGACCAGCCAGACCGGGCTCTTGGTGGCCAGGTGGAAGGACTTCCTCAAGCCCGTGCGGTCCAGGGCGGCGCCCATGGCCTTTTCGCTCATGCCCTTGTGGTAGACATAGGCCGAGTCCAGGTAGTTGATGCCCTGGTCGGCGGCGGCCACCAGCATGGCGTCAAAGGCGGCCTCATCGATGGCCCCGGCATCGCCGCCGATGGTGGGCAGGCGCATGCAGCCGAGGCTCATGGCGGAGATCTCCAGCTCGGGAATTCGGGGAAAGCGGCGGTACAGCATGGGAGGATTGTGCCCAGGACCGACCCGGGGGTCAACGCCCCGGCGGGGAGCCCGGGCCAGGGCGGGAGGGGCCGGGCAGAGACTATCGGGAGAATCGTTAGAACCAATAGGGATGGGATATTTCGCGATTCTCCCCAGGCGGGGAAGCTCGTAAGGTGCTACACTTTGGCTGTGCCTTCGGGCATATAAAGGGAGGAGCCATGTGTGGAATCGTCTCCATAGCCTACGGCAGTGACAATCCCGACCTGGGCAAGGAAGCCGCCGCGCTTCTTCGGCGCCTGGAATACCGGGGATACGACTCCACCGGGGCTTCCTTCATCGACAACCGGGGCGGGGTCAGGCTCATGAAAAAGGTCGGGGCCCCCTCCAAGGTCTGCAGGGAGCTGGGGGTCGAGGCCGAGGCCGGCCGCCGCTTTATCGGCCAGGTGCGCTGGGCCACCTACGGGGCGGTCACCGACCTCAACAGCCAGCCCCACAAGGTCTCCTGCAAGGTCGACCTGGTGGGGGCCCACAACGGCAACATATCCAACACCGACGGCCTCAAGAGCTGGCTTTCCCGCAGAGGCCATGCGGTCGTCTCGGACAACGACGGGGAGATCATCGTCCACCTCGTGGAGGAGGCCTATGCGGCCAACCTGGCCTCCCCGGAGGCTCCCCGTCAGGGGATGCGCTCGGCCTTCGCCGCCTCGGGCCTGAGGGAAGCCCCCCCGGAAGGGGTTCTCCTGATGATAGACGCGATCCGCCATGCGGAGGCCCTGGCCGAGGGCTCCTATGCGGCCGCGGTCGCCGATCCCAAGATCGAGGGAGTCTTTGCGGTCAAGTCGGGATCCTCCCTCTATGCCGGGGTCGGGAAGGAT
>JAKPBN010000271.1 GCA_029778945.1 Spirochaetota bacterium | reverse complement strand
GAAGGCGGGGATCTTGCCAAGCTCGGCGCCGGACCCCATGCCACCCACGAAGAAGTCGACATTGTCGACGGTCGCGAGCTTCTCGACGGCGGCGGCGGCCTTGTCGGCCTTGAGCTCGTCATCCACGACGACAAGCTGGAGTTGCTTGCCTAGGATGCCGCCGGCCTTGTTGATCTCATCGACGGCGAGCTGGGCGGCGGCGCTGCCCTGCTTGCCGGTGATGTCAGACAGGGGCCAGATGCCGCCGATCTTGATTGTGCCCTGCGCAAAGCCGCTGCCCGCGATGAGGGCCAGGGCCGCGAGGACCAGTAGAGACTTCTTCATTCGTGCCTCCTTGGATCCGCTTTCTAAAGGCGGACCTTCTCTATTCCGCAATGCGGCCGCGCTCGCGGCCGCCACTGGAACCGTGCTTACAGGACCAGGCCGCCGTCTACGCGAAGGACCTGGCCGGTTATGAACTCCGCGTCGTCCGAGCAGAGGAAGAGGACGGCGTTCGCGATGTCCTTGATCTCGGCCAGGCGGCCGAGGGGGGTCTTGGCGATGATGGGCTCGAGGACCTTCTCAGGGACGGTCTCGATCATGGGAGTGCGGCAGTAGCCGGGGGAAACCGAGTTGACCCGGACCTTGGCGCCCTTCCTGGCGAATTCCTTGGCCCAGCCCTTGGTCATGGCCACTACACCGCCCTTGGTGGCGGCGTAGTTGGACTGCCCGATGTTGCCGTCGAGGCCGACCACGGAGGCGATGGACACGATGGCCCCGGAGCCTCCCTCCATCATGACGGGGGCCACGGCCCGGGTGAGGATAAAGGGCCCCTTGAGGTTGACGTTGATCACGGCGTCCCAGTCGTCGTCGCTCATCTTCTGGATGAGACCGTCCCGGGTGATGCCGGCGTTGTTCACGAGGACGTCGATCTTGCCGCACTCGGCCTTGATCCTGGCCACGAGGGCGTTGACTGCGGCCGTGTCGGTCACGTTGACCGCGGCGCCCTTGACGTTCTTGTAGGCCGCCTCGAGGGCGGGGAATTCCTTGTCATTCATGTCGAGGGCCCAGACCATGGCGGCGCCTTCGCGGGCGAAGGTCTCGACGATGCCCCGGCCAATGCCCCGGGCCGCGCCCGTGACGATGCAGACTTTTCCGTTCATGCGCATTGTATGCTCCTTATTCCTTGTAGGGTCCCCACTGGATGACGGTCGCCGCCCAGACAAAGCCCAGGCCCGCCCCCACGAAGACTATCCTGGACCCGTCCTTCACCTTGCCCGCCTTGAGGCCAAGCTCGAGGGAGAGGACCTGGTCGTTCTGCCCGATGTGGCCATAGTCGTCCAGATAGGTCGACTGGTCTTCCCGCAGGCCCAGCTCGGCGAGGACGGCCACATGGGAGGACCGCTTGAAGTGGAGGATGGCCAGGTAGTCAATCGCGCCTTCGGCGAAGCCCGACTTCCTCATGGCGTCCCGGATGACGGCATAGAAGTTGGGCATGGTCACATCGGTGAGCTTCTTCTTGAAGGCCTCCTCGTCGGGCACGACAAAGTGGGCCTTGGCGGCGTCCTCGGGCCTGGGGGGCCAGACCTTGGTGCCGTGGACGGGGACGACGCACATCTCCGAGAGGGAGCCGTCTCCCCGGAACGAGGAGGAGAGGACGGCGTTTTTCCCGGCGTTCTTCTTGAGGACGAGGGCCGAGCCGCCCGAGCCTATGTCGAGCATAAAGCGGGTGGCCGGCACCGTAAGGTCGATAAAGTCATTGTTGCGGTAGCCCGAGACGAGGAGGACGGTCTTGAGCTCCTCGTGGGAGAACATCAGGGCCTTGGCCACATCCAGGGCGGCCATCATGGAGCCGCACATGGCCTCCATGTCAAAGCTCCAGGCGTCCTTGGCGCCGATCTGGTTGGCCACATAGAGGCCGGCGAGCCAGCAGGGGTAATCCTTGTGCTGGGCTCCGCACCAGATCACCAGGTCTATGTCCGAGCCCTTTAGGCCCGCGTTGTCGAGGGCGAGGCGGGTGGCCGCGAGGCCCATGAAGGCCGTGGTCTCCTCGGGACCGGCGACGGGCTTGCTCTTTACACCGAACTTGAGGGCTATGACATCCTCGGGGACGCCCGTGGCCGCCGCAAGGTCGGCGGCGGAAAGGCTATCCTTGGGCAAAAAGATACCATGTCCTACGATGCCTACATGCATCGGATCCTCCGTTAAGAAGTGAATCGACTCTCATTTTGAATAAACCCGATTTTGATTATCGTCAAGCCGCAATCTTCGAAATTCGGTTCCACCGCCCATCTAGCAAGATTTATTGATGACATTTATTATATTTACTGTCTATATAGATAACTAATATCTATAAAATCTGAATCAGTTTCCTAGTATAGTCGAAAAGGAAGCAGATTTTTGCCTTGCCTAGGCGAAAAAGCGGGTGTATGCTTCGCCTCAATACCGAATCAGCTCTCATTCTTAGCATCCAGGAGAGACCGATGACGATGGAAGGTCGGGGCAACCCGACGACTGAGGAAAGACTCATCTCGGCCGCCGTCGAGCTCTTCTCCAAGAAGTGGTACGGAATAGTCTCGGTCGCCGAGATCTGCCGGGCGGCGAACCTGTCGAACGGGGTCTTCTATCGCTACTATGACGGCAAGGAAGCCCTCTTCAAGGTGATCCTGGGCCGGGTCCTCGAACTCATCCGAAACGCGGTCGAGAATGTAGGGGGAGCGGACAAAAAAGCCCGGCTCCAGGAATTCTCGGGCACCATCATCCGCTTTTCCGGGGAGCACCGCGACCTGGTGTCGGTCTTCCGGGAGGGCCAGTATCGGTTTTTTGAGTACGAGCGCCGCCTGGCGACCATCTATACCCGAAGCCTTTCCACCATCCTCGGCCAGGAGGCGGGCCTCGCGGAATACCTCTTTGCCCTGGGAGGCCTGCGTTTTTGCGCCATCCGGGCCGCCTTCAACGGAACCCCCGTCCAGGCCCAGTCGGCCTGGAAAATAGTCTCCGGCGGCCTTTTTAGGGGCCTTTCCTTCGACCCCGCCAAGGTCTTTGGGGGCACCGCGACCCCCCTCCCCCTTTCCCTCGAGGAGGGAGCCCGGGAGAGGCTCCTACGCTCGGGCCGCCGCCTCTTTGGGGAGAAGGGCTTCTTTGAGACCAACATCCACGAGGTCACCGACGGGGCCGAGCTCTCCGTGGGAGCCTTCTACACCTATTTCCAGTCCAAGGAAGCCTTCTACGCCGAGCTCATCTCCCGGGTGGGC
>JAKPBN010000268.1 GCA_029778945.1 Spirochaetota bacterium | reverse complement strand
GATGGGCGAGCTGGCCGACTTTCTGCCCTCGGTCTTGGAAGTGCTCATCGACGAGAGGGACCGCTACCTCGCCGCCAAGATCTACGAGGCCGCCGTGTCGGCCAGCCCCGCCGAGGGCAGGCCCGCGGCCCTGGCCGTCGTCGGGGCAGGCCATCTTGGGGGCATCGAGACCTGGCTTGGGAAATTCCAGGAGGGCTCGGCCTCGACGGACGTCAGCTCCCTCGAGGAACTGCCCAAGCCCTCGCCCTGGACCAAGATCCTGGGCTGGGCCATACCCCTCGCGATCGTGGGCCTCATCGTGGCCGGGTTCTTCAAGTCCGGCTTTGACACGAGCCTCGCCCTCCTTGTCCGCTGGGTCCTCTTCAACGGCACCCTGGCCGCCCTGGGCTCCCTCCTCTGCCTGGCCCACCCCCTCACCATCCTCGCGACCTTTGTGGCCGCCCCGATAGCCACCCTCAATCCCTTTGTCGGGGTCGGGCTATTCGCCGGCCTCAGCGAGGCCTTCCTGCGCAAGCCCCGGGTGTCGGACTTTGAGTCCCTCACGGATGACGTGACAAGCCTGAAGGGCTTCTACCGGAATCGCATAACCCACATCCTCCTGGTCTTCTTTGCCTCAAGCATAGGCGGGATGATAGGCAACTTCATTGTCCTGCCCCTTATGGTCAAGGCCCTGGGGGGCTGATCGCCCCTCTTGGCTCCGTGCTAGAATCGCCCCGGTCCCAAGGTTCGAGAACTATCCTGGAGGAAATCATGGAAGCATGCCCCTGCGGCTCTGGCAGGAAATATGAAGAGTGCTGCGGCCCCTACATCTCAGGCAAGGCCAAGGCCCCCAGCGCCGAGGCCCTCATGCGGGCCCGCTACTCGGCCTACGCCAAGAAAGAGGTGGACTTTATCGTCTCCTCCTGCCACCGGGAAGAGGGGGATGGCGGCATCGACCTCGAGGCCACCAAGCGCTGGAGCGAGGGCTCCAAGTGGCTGGGCCTCAGGATCCATCGGGTGGAGAAGGGCAGTCCCCTGGATGACAAGGGCATCGTGGAGTTCAGCGCCACCTATGAGCAGGGCGGCCTAAGGGAGGAGCACCACGAGATCGGCTCCTTTGTGAAAAAGGACGGGACCTGGCTCTATGAGTCCGGGGAGATCGTTCCCACGACGGTCGTGCGCACCTCCCCCAAGGTGGGGCGGAACGATCCCTGTCCCTGCGGGAGCGGCAAAAAGTACAAGAAGTGCTGCGGGGCCGCGGACTAGGAGCGTAGGGCCAGGCCAACCTGGCCCCCTTGCGCCGGGCGGAACATGGTGCTTGACTGGAGGCACCATGAAATACCGCAAGCTGGGAAACACAGGCCTCATCGTCAGCGAGCTGGCCCTTGGGACCATGCAGTTCGGCAAGGGCATGAACATGGGCGGCCTCGACCAGGCGGCCACCACCGCCATGGTGAGGTTTGCCCTGGACCGGGGCATCAATTTTGTGGATACCGCCGATGTCTACAGCCGGGGGGAGTGTGAGACCCTCCTGGGCGAAGCCCTGAAGGGTGTCCGGGAGGACATTGTCCTGGCCACCAAGGCCCGCCTTCCCATGGACGGCAACTTTAACCATTCCGGGGCCACCCGGGTAAACCTGATGCGGGAGATCGAGGCCAGCCTGCGGCGCCTCAGGACCGACTACATCGACCTTTACCAGATCCACGGCTGGGACTCCAACACCCCCCTGGAGGAGACCCTGAGAACCCTGGACGACCTGGTGCGCCAGGGCAAGGTCCGCCATATCGGCCTGTCCAACTACCTGGCCTGGCAGGCCGACCGGGCCCTGGCTGTCCAGGAGCGCCTGGGCCTGGAGAAATACGCCACTGCCCAGATGTACTATAGCCTCGTGGGCCGCGGTCTCGAGCACGAGTTTGTCTCCTGCGCCGAGTACAACGGCGTGGGAATCCTTGTCTGGAGCCCCCTGGCCGGGGGCTTCCTCTCGGGCAAGTACGACCGCAGCAACCCCGCCCCTGCGGGTACCCGCTTTGCGGAGGCCGGCAACTTTGTTCCCGTGGAAAAGGACCAGGCCTACCGGGTGATCGAGGTCCTCAAGGTGATCGCCGCCGACCACGGCTGCAGTCCTGCCCGGGTATCCCTGGCCTGGCTCCTCTCACGGCCGGCGATCAGCAGCGTGATCATCGGCGGCCGGACCCACGAGCAGCTCGCGGACAACCTCGCCGCGGTCGACCTCGACCTCTCCCAGGAGGAGCTGGACCGCCTGGACGCCATCTCCGATCCCGGCACGCCCTATCCCAAGTGGATGGTCCTCCAGCTCGACGTGGCCGAGGATCCCCGGCCTAGGGTCCTCCACCCGGAGCGCTACCTCGAGGGCGGACCCTGGAAAGACCGCCGCACCGAGGGCTGGAACAGCTAGGAGGGCGCAATGGGAATCTTCAGAAAGCCGGCGGCCGTCCCTCCTGCCCCCCTGCGGCCCAATTTCGAGACCTCCATGAAGAAGAGCATCCGCCGCTCCTTCTGGCAGATCAAGAGCGGCCCCTTCGAGCACTACTCCCTCCACGGCTTCCAGTTCCTCCTCGACGAGCTCGTCGAGGCCCTGGGCTTTGACAAGGAAGACCGAGAGGCGGTCTATATAGTCACCTTTGGCGTCCATGAGATAGAGGATTACCATCTCAAGCTCCGGAAAGGGCGGGAAGGCGGGGAGGTTGTGGATTTCAGTGTCGTCGAGAACAGGCTTGGCCAGAATCGCGACCCTGGCTTCCTGCCTAGCCAGATGTTCCTGAAGATGGACTACGCCTTCGACACCCTCTACCTGAGGATCCGCAAGTCCGAGCAAGCGGTGCTCTGGTTCCTCCGGGAGCTAGAGGGGGCCTGAGCCTTCCCCGCCCTAGGCATTCTCCTCAATCGCCCCGGGCTTTCTCGTGTAGCAGCCCTCGATCACCGCGCGGATCTCCCCGAGCTTCTCCTCCGAGAGGAGGACAAAGAGGCTGTCCCCGGGCAGGACAACCGTCGAGCCCGAGGGTGGGA
>JAKPBN010000500.1 GCA_029778945.1 Spirochaetota bacterium | reverse complement strand
GCCGAGGGCTTGGCGGTGCCAATATCCATGCCCCTATACACCTGCATGGAGTCGGCGCTCACAAGCTCGGCCATGGGAAGACCAGGCCTTGCCCCGGAGCCGAAAAGCTCGAGGAGAAGGTCGGTCTTTCCTGAGGCCGTGGGCCCTATGAGGACGAGAACGAACCGGGAGTCCATCCTTCCTGCGCCTTTATTCTGGGGGATTTTCGGGGTTTGTACGAAAAACTAGGACTGTAGGCAGGTCTCGCCACCCACCCCTGGCCGTCGCTCCACGGGATCGACGAGCAGGGAATAGGCCAGAAAAACTAGTCCAGGAGGCGGTATTCCACGGTCTTGGAGAAGACCTGGCGGGTCGAAAGGGAAACCACCTTGCCATTATTCTTGTCCACCTCGGGCCCGCGGATGACCGCAAGCTGGTAGGCCCGGTGGGTGACCGCCACCGTCAGTTCATAGGCATTGCCGTCGTATTCAATGAGCTGCTCAAGGGGCATTATCATGCAAGCTCCTCATGTGGCTAGAATCGGAGATTAATTGTAGCGGAAGGGCCGGAAGGGCATCAAGCCCCCTTAGGAGGATTCCCCCAGGCCGTCGTCCAGGCGATGGATCAGGCGGTCGGCCAGGCGACCCAGGTCTTCCCCCGCCACCAGGCCGGCCTCCCGCCTCAGGGCGGCCAGGTCATCCAGGAGGGTGATATTGGCCAGGATGGAGAGCTTGAGGGGGTCGCCCACCTTGGTCGCCCCCGCCAGGGACTCGAGCCGACGCTCGAGCTCCGAGAGGAGGGAGTCCATATATTCCCGGGATTCGTCGGTCTGGATGGAAAAGGAGGCGCCCAGGACCTTGATGGTCACGAGCTGTACGGGCATGGCCCCCTCCTAGAAGATGTCGAGCTCGCCCTCGAGGGCGGGCGCCTGGCTAGGCTCCTCGGCCAAGGGAGAGGCCGGGGCAAGCGGCGTAGCCGGCGCAAACGGCGCAGGCGCGGCCGGCGTAGGCGCCGTAGCGGCCTCAAGCTCCTCTATGCTGAGCTCGTCCGCGATCTTGGGAGGGCTCTTGGGGCTCTTCGCGGCCGGGGCCAAGGCTTCCATGGCAGTCTTGGGCACCGCAGCCGCGGGACTCCCGGACTCGCCCTCGGGCCTGGCCTGGGGCTGGCCAACCTTGAGGACGAGGTCTTCAAAGGCATCGAGCTTGCGGAGGGCGTGGACTATGCCCTCCTCGATGCTCACCTGATCGCGTCGGAAGGCCTCGGCCGCAGACTCAAGCTCGGCAATCCGGGCCTGGGCTTCCCCAGACTCGGCCTTCGCCTGCTCGAGCTCGCGGCGCAGGGCCGCGTTCTCGGCCTTTAGGGCGGAGATATAGGCTACCGCCTTCTCGACCCTCTCCTCGAGGGCACGGACCTGTTCGACGCTGATCATGGTATGCCTTATGCCGAGAGGGCGGTCTTGGCCCGCTCCACGACAGCCTTGAATCCAGCCGGATCCTTGATGGCCATGTCGGCGAGCATCTTGCGGTCGACCGTGACCTGGGCCTTGGCGAGGCCTTCGATAAAGCGGCTGTAGGACAGGCCCTCGGCGCGGCAGGCCGCGTTGATGCGGGCGATCCAGAGGGTCCGGAACTGGCCCTTCTTGTCCCGGCGGTCGCGATAGGCGTAGGACAGGGCCTTGGCGGCGGCGTCCTTGGCGACCTTGTAGTTGGAATGCCGGCGGCCCCGGAATCCCTTGGTGATCTTTAGGATCTTTTTGCGGTGATCCTTGCGCTTACCGCCGTCTACTGATCTCGGCATACTGTTGCTCCTCGTTCATGATAGGCCGGGACCACCTGGGGCCCGGACAGGGTACGGTTCGGACAGGGCTCCCGAACTCGTCCCGACGCGGCTCTCTTGGCCCCGACGGGGCCCCGTGGATATCCGCGGGAAGAACCTCAACCGTAGGGGAGGAGGGTCTTCTTGATGGCGTAGGTAGCCACCGGGTTGACGAAGCCGGACTTGCGGAGGTTCCGCTTGCGCTTCGAGCTCTTCTTGGTCAGGATATGGCGAAGGTTCATCTTCTTGTACTTGACCTTGCCAGAAGCCGTAAGCGTGAAGCGCTTGGCGGCCGCCTTCTTTGTCTTCATCTTGGGCATAGCTTTCCCATCCTTCCTTGAGCGTCTATATACTTACGCTTCCCCGGGGCCCTGACTGGAGGCTGGGGCCACCGGCGCCTGGGGAACCGCCGGCGCGTTCTGGGCCGGGGGAACCGCTAGGGCCGAGGGCGCCGCCGGCGACAGGGGCGCGTCGGAGCTCTCCGCAGACTCTGCGGACTTCTTGATGATCGAGGCCTTGGGGCTCAACACCATGGACATGAAGCGGCCCTCCATGGCGGGGGACTTCTCCATGATGTAATAGCCTTCCAGCCTCGCGAGCACCGCCTTGAGCACATCCTCACCGCGTTCGGTGTGGGCGAGCTCACGGCCGCGGAAGCGGATCGTAACCTTGACCTTGTTGGCCTCCTCGAGGAAGGCCTTCACGTGCTTGGCCTTGAAGTCAAGATCGTGAGTGGCGATCTTGGGCTGCATGCGAATCTCTTTGAGCTCGCCGCCCTTGACCTTCTTCCGGGAGTCCTTGATCTTCTTTTCCTGCTCGAACTTGAACTTCCCGTAATTGAGCAGCTTGCAAACGGGCGGCACCGACTGGGGGGCCACTTCCACGAGATCGAGACCGAGCTCGCGGGCTTTCCCGATGGCCTCCAGCGTGGGGACAATGCCCCGCTGCTCTCCCTTTTCGTCGATGAGCCGCACTTCGCGGACGCGGATCTGCTCATTGATCCGCAAGTCTTTGTCTGCCAACTGACCTCCCAGTGAGACTATCCCGTTTGAACGGAATTATAGGGCCGATTCTAGCACGGCCCTCCGGGATGCGTCCAGGGCCTGGAGGCCCGGGCTGAGGCATAAAACCTGGACCAAGGGCAAAATACGCCCAAATTGACAGCCCGGGCCAGGGGCCCATACAATGTTTCCATGACAACAATGTCCCTCGCCACCATCCTGGCCGAGGCCAGCAGCCGGAATACGACCCTCCTAGCCTCCTATCGGACGGCCTCCCGTCGCCTGGTCTCCAGGACCCTCACGGGGCTGGCGGCCACGGCGATCGAGCAGCGGCGCCAGCTGGGGGAGGAATTGACGGCCCTCCAGCTCGGCCTGGTCGACCAAGGCGTAAACCTGGATTATCCGGTGTTTCCCAAGGAAACCCTCCCCGAGGCCGGCGCAGACGAGACGAAGGCTATCCTGGCCTGGTTCAGGGACATGGAGGCCGCGGAACGGGATCTCTTCCTGGCCCTCGCCGGCCAACCCGGCCTGGAGGGGGACCTGGCGGCCCGGCTTTCGGCCTGGGCCCAACAGGCCCGCAAGCGGGCCTCCGTGGCCAGCGACCACCTCGACCTCCTCTCCCTGGGCTAGGCAAGGCCCGGACGGGGCCTTCTTCTTGTCGAGGCTCCATCCCCCGTGTTAGCCTAGGCCCATGTACCTATTCCTCGTGTTTGCGCCCCCCCTGGCCTTTTTCCTCCTGGCCTATCTCGTCTATCCCCGGGAGGAGATCGAGGCCACCCGCCGGGCCGTCCTTAGGGGCCTCGTCCTGGCCCTCCCGGCCTGGTTCCTGGCCCGCCTTATAGGATCGATCTTCCACCCGGCCTATGGCAGCGTCCTCCTGGTCTTCCATGAATGGATGGACCGCTTCCTCCCCTACTCCATCCTGCCTGCCCTGGGCTATGGGATCTTCTATCGCTATGGCGAAAAGCTGCCCAGAGGAGCCGCCTTGAGGAGGCTCACGGCCTTCTATGCCGGCCTCCTGGCCCCCTTTGGCCTCGGCGAGATGACCCGGGTCTGGGAAGTCCCGTCGGCGTACACAACCCTGATCCTGCCCTTTCTCCTGGCGGCCCTGGTCCTGGTCCTGCCCAGGCTGGTCTTAGCGACCCTGGAGGCCTGGGGCGCCCGGAGGCTCTTGCCCATCCTCATTGGCATCCTGGCCACCCTGGCGGCCTCGGCGGTCCTCCCCCTCTTCCTGGCCGCCCTCTGGCCCCTGGCCCTCCTCCTGGCGGGGGGGCTCTGTGCCCTAGCCTGGTTTCTGGGCCTGCCCGGACTGGGCCAAAAGCCCCTCCAGGCTTCGGTCGAATAAGCCCCAGGCCACAGGGAGGCCTCCTCCTTGGGGCAGGAGACATAAAAAAGCCGTCCAGGCTCTAGGCCCGGACGGCTTTTTTCTTGCGTCGAATAAAGCTTAGGCCTTGCCTGCGGAGCCTAGAACCTCGAGATTCTTGTGGGAATAGAGCTTCTTGAGCTCGTCCCGGGCCGGCCCGAGGTACTTGCGGGGATCAAATTCGTCGGGCTTCTCGGAGAAGACCTTCCGGATGAGGGCGGTCATGGCGAGGCGGCCATCGGAATCGATATTGATCTTGCAGACCGCGCTCTTGGCGGCCTTGCGGAGCTGCTCCTCGGGGATGCCTACGGAGTCCTTCATCTTGCCGCCGAACTGCTCGATGATCCTCACATACTCGATGGGCACGCTGGAGGAGCCATGGAGGACGATGGGGAAGCCCGGAAGGCGCTTCTCGATCTCCTCGAGGATGTCAAAGCGGAGGGGCGGGGGGATGAGGATGCCGTCCGCGGTCCTGGTGCACTGCTCGGGCTTGAACTTGGTGCGCCCATGGCTCGTGCCGATGGAGATGGCCAGGGAGTCGACCCCGGTCTTCTTGACAAAGTCCTGGACCTCGTCGGGCTGGGTGTAGTTGGAATGCTCGGCGGAGACATCGTCCTCGACCCCGGCCAGGACTCCGAGCTCACCCTCGACGGATATGTAGTCCTTCTGGGCGTGGGCAAAGTCGACAACCTTCTTGGTCAGGGCCACGTTCTCGTCATAGGGCAGGTGGGAACCGTCGATCATCACCGAGGAAAAGCCCGTCTCAATGCAGTTCTTGCAGAGCTCGAAGCTGTCCCCATGGTCGAGGTGGAGGACTATGGGGATGTTGAGGCCGAGCTCCTTGGCGTACTCGACGGCGCCCTGGGCCATGTAGCGGAGCATGGTTTGGTTGGCGTACTTGCGGGCTCCCGCGGAGACCTGGAGGATGACGGGACTCTTGGTCTCCACGCAGGCCTGGACGATGGCCTGGAGCTGCTCCATGTTGTTGAAGTTGTAGGCAGGGATGGCATAGCCGCCCTTTACGGCTTTCTTGAAAAGCTCGACTGTGTTGACGAGTCCGAGCTCCTTGTAACTAACCATGAATGGTCTCCTTGATGAGATATCCTTATGGAGAATCTTAGGTCTGGGACAGGGGAGAGTCAAGTGTGGGCGGCCTTGCCGCCCTTGCCTGCCCCCGGCCTTAGGCACTAGCATCGGGAAATGGACGTAGGCAAGATGGGCGACCGGGGCCGGATGAATTCCCCTAGAAGGGGCCGGACAGGACAGGCCATGGCCGGCCCGAGCCTCCTCTTGGGCGCCTGCCTGATCCTGGGAGGCTTTTCGGCCTGTGGCCGGTCCTCTTCCCCCCTCGTCGTCCTGGACGAGGCCTTTGTCGCCGCCCGACCCGGCCTAGCCCGGGAGTTCCGGCGCGAGGTCGGTTCCAAGAGATATGCGGTCATTCCCCTCGACTTAGGACCTAGCTTGGTGCTCGATATGGCCAAGAAAAGGGGCTATGGCCTCCCGGAAGGGCCCAAGACCCTGGTCACAAGCCCCCTCCTGGCCCTGGCCTTGGCCGAGGGGGACAGGGAGTTGAGGGAACTATCCGGCCCTAGCCTCCCGGGTTCAGGCCTCCAGGCCGGAGGGGCGGGCATTGAGGCCCTGGGCGGGGCTGTCCTCATCGTCCCGGATTATTCGGGCCCCGGGAGGGATGCCATCCTTGGGGTGGGACGGGATTCCCGGGAGGCCTATGCCGCTGCGGGCAGGGCCTGCGGGGCCTATATCGCCTCCCTGGGGGCCAGGGCTAGGCCGGGGGCTACCGGGGCAATCCTTTTTAGGGCCGGCCAGGATTCCGAGGGTATCCAGGCCTTTGTGGAAGCCTATCGCGGCCTGGTCGGGGTAGCTCCCCTGGCCGAAGGCCTCGAGGCCTCGGAAGACGGCGCTGTCGACGAGGAGGGAGCTGTAGGCCGCCTTTTGGGCAAGGACCTTGCCTTAGTTCTCGTTGGGCCAGGCCTGCGGCTGGGCTTGGTTTTGCCCCGCCTTGCCCGGCCCGGCCTGGCCCTGGGCCTCGCTTTTGAGGACGAGGTTCCGGCCTTCCCTCCCGGCCAAGGCCCGGCCTTTTGCATAGCCGGGGATAACCAAGGCCTTGCCCGCCTGGTCCTCGCCAGGGCCAAACCCGGGGCAAAGGACGAGGCAGGAGCCTCTTCGGCCATCGCGCCTCCCCCCAAGCGCCAGGCCGACCTCCTCCTTTTTGACCCGGGGAAGTCCCCGGACCTGGCGCGCTTCCTGGCCTCCGAGGGGGCCAAAAAGTCGAAATTCGAAAAAAAAACGCTCCCGAGGCGTTAGTTGAACCCGAAAAGCCCGGAAGGGACTCTCATTCCTTGATTCTTTCCGGCGCCGAAGGGAATAGTATTTGACAATTGATTGACCGAAAAATATAATGAAATGCAGCCGCTGACCATTCCTACGCGGCAGCGATCAAAGGAGTTTCAAGGATGAAACAGCACATTGTCCGGGCGCTCTGCCTGTCCCTCGTCTTGTTGTCCATCGCCGGCGTCGGAAGGCTGTCCGCAGACGAGAATACCATCAACCTCGAATCCGTGGTCATCCAGAGCTTCGATGATCCGGCCGCCAATCCCTGGTTTGTCCTGGGCAGCAAGTTTTCGACCAAGGACTTCCCCATGGTCAGCTATGTGAAGACCTGGCCCACTTCCCTCTACGGGGACAACACCGCCAAGAAGGACCTCCGGGCCCTCGGGGTGGCCATGCTTTTTGACCGCCGGGAGTACAACTGGGTCGACATGGTCCCAGGCAAGATCACCGGCACGGCAGACAAGCCCAACTACGAGCCCGTGGAGCTGCCCCTCCCCGGCCGGGTCAAGATGCTCGACATGTGGGTCTGGTCGTCCAACTTCGACTACTACCTCGAGGCCTATGTCAGGGACTACAAGGGCATTGTCTACACCATCCCCATGGGCAACCTCAACTTCATCGGATGGAGGAACCTCCGCATCAACATCCCCGAATCCATCCCCCAGTCCTCCAAGTACCTTCCTCGCCGGGAGGGTCTCAAGCTCGTGAAGTTCCGCATCTGGACTCGGCCCACCGAGATCGTCGCCGCCATGACCAATGACCCCAAGGCGACTCCCCTCGACAAGTCGATCAAGTTTTACTTCGACAACATCAAGGTTCTTACCGATACTTTTGAGACCCTGTTCGACGGCGACAGCCTTACCAACCCGGATGTCGTCAACGAAGCCTGGGGCGCTGGCGCCAAGAAATAAGGAAGGATGACATGAAGAAAGCCATTTTCGCTTTTATCGCGATAGCCGCCTTGCTTGCCCCCCAGGTCTTTGCCCAGGCGACCGGGGCCGCGGCCACCCCTGTCTCGGTCGGCGCCCCCGACCCCAACCGCATCGGCGTTGACACTGCCCAGCAGAAGCTCAAGGAAGTATCGATCGACAAGTTCGAGGCCTCGGGCTTCTGGTCGGCCTATATGGCTTCCGACGATGGCTATATCCAGGGCCGCCTTTTCGAGGGCTCCCCCGCCGGCAAGGCCAATGAGCCCCCCCTGGATGAGCGCTACGTGGGGATCGACCCCAAGACCGCCGACAAGTACGTGTTTGGCGTCCGGGCGGATTTCTTCCGCCGGGGCTTCAATGAGGTCTATATCATGGCCGAGCGCCCGGTGCCCATCGAGGGTGTCACCAAGACCATCTCCCTCTGGGTAGTGGGCCGGAACTACAACCACAAGCTCAAGGTCATCATCCTGGACTTCTTCAACAACCGCTTTGAGCTTCCCCTGGGCACCCTAAACTTCCAGGGCTGGAAAAAGCTCTCTGTCGCGATCCCGCCCCAGAGCGCCGACGGCAGCTCGGGCATCGTCCAGAGGAATTTCCACTACAATTCCCACATGGGCATCAAGATCCTCGGCTTTAAGATCGAGTGCGACCCCATGGAGGCCTTTGGCTCCTACTATATCTACCTGGACGACCTACGGGCCGTGACCGACCTCTTCGCCGAGGATGACCGGGACTCCGACGACATGCCGGACACCTGGTAACCGGCAGACTGACCCTATAAAAGGACAGGGCCCTCCGCAAGCGGAGGGCCCGTTTTTATCCCATGAGTGATGACATTTGGTTCGATTTCCTAAAGCGCGTGTATTTCTTCAAGGACCTGGAGGACGAGGATGTGGGCCTGGTCGCCAAGGCCTGCACCGAGGAGGACCATTCCCCCGGGGATATCCTCTTTGTGGAGGGCTCCAAGGCCGACCGCTTCTATATAGTCATTGAGGGCAGGGTTGAGGTCTGGAAGAACTTCTACGACCCCAAGCCCGACCTCCTGGCAGTCCACGGGCCGGGGCATTTTTTCGGGGAGATGGCCCTGATCGACGAGTTGCCCCGGTCGGCCACCGTCGTGGCCAAGGACAAGACCCGGGTCCTCTACCTCTATAGGGACGATTTCCGCCGCCTTATAAAGGAGAGGTCCTCCATCGCCCTCTCGGTGATGACGGCGATCTCCTTCATGCTCCGGTCCTCGAACGAGCTCTATGTGGAGGACCTGCGCAAGCGCAACCAAGACCTAGAGAAGGCCTATGGGGAGCTGGAAAAGGCCCAGGCCGAGAGGCTCAGGAACGAAAGGCTGTCCACCCTGGGCAAGTTCTCCTCCCTTATACTCCATGACCTGCGCAACCCCCTCTCCATCCTCAAGGGCCAGATCCAGCTGATGGGCATCTATGCCGAGGAGCCCGAGAGACTCCGGGGCCACATCAAGGCAAGCCTGTCCGAGGTGGAGAGGCTCGAGCGCCTGGCCAACGAGTTCCTTGACTATTCCCGGGGAGAGATCCGCCTCGACATGGCCATAGCCAAGCCCTCGGCCCTCCTGGAAAAGACCCGGGAAAGGGTGGCGGCCCGCCTGGAGAGGAACAAGGTGGAGGCCCTGATTGAGGTGGACTGGGACGAGCCGATCATTGTGGACGGCGAGCGCCTGCTGCGGGCCCTCCAGAACGTGGCGGACAATGCCTGCAAGGCCATGGCCTCCCGGGGGGGGGAACTCACGATGCGCGCCTTCAGGGAGGGCCCGAGCCTCATCTTTGAGATAGCCGACACCGGGGAGGGCATGACCGACGAGGTCCTGGCCAGGGTCTTTGACCCCTTCTACTCGGCCTCGGGCCAGGGCGGCTCGGGCCTGGGCATGCTGATCGTCAAGAACATCATGGAAGCCCATGGGGGAAGTGTCAGGCTGGCCTCGGAATCCGACAAGGGGACTCATGTTTATCTTGCCCTTCCCATTCGGGCTTGATTACCTTAGAATTCGCAATGGGGTGCCTTGGCGCCCCTTTTGCATGGTCCAGAGGAACACTAGGAGGCTTTTATGAATTTTCGCAAACCGGCCCTGATCGCAGTCCTGCTTGCCACAGCCCTTTCCCTGGGTTTTTCCCAGTCAGTCTTGAGTCCCTCCCCCGCCACGCCCATCGCCGACGGGGTGATGGCCAAGGGTGAGTACTCCATCATGCAGGCGGCGAGCCAGTTCTGGCTGGGCCTGAGCCTTTCCGCCGACGCCAAGACCCTCTATGTCGCCGTCGCCGCCAAGGCCAATGGCTGGATCTCCGTGGGCCTAGGCTCGATGAAGATGAACGGCTCCTATATGGTCATTGGCTATGAGCAGGGCGGAAAGCAGACGATCTCCGAGGAGATCGGCAAGGGCCATGGCCACTCCGCCTCGGGAGTCAAGAAGACCACGGCCGCGGCCGTCAAGTACGCCAACGGCGTGGCTACCATCGAGTACGCCATCCCCGCGGACGAGTGGATCAAGACCGGCAAGCTCCAGCTGATCCTGGGGGCTGGCAAGGCCTTTGACCTCACCTCTTGGCATCCCCTGTCCTATAACCTCGAGGTCGCTGTCAAGAAGTAGGCTTCCTGCCCGGCTCCCGCCGGCAATGAAGAGCAAAAGCCATCCTGGATTTAAGGATGGCTTTTTTATTGGCCGAGTCTCTGGGGAAAAAGGAAGGCGCCCAGGGTCTGGCTGAGCTCGGCCTCCAGGGCCTCGGGGGATAGGCCCAGGAGGCTGGCGGCGAGGGCATAGGTTCTCTCGATGTCCCGGGGGGAGCATGGCCTGCCTCGGCGGGGCTCGGGATTCATGTAGGGCGAGTCGGTCTCGAGGAGGAGTCGGCCCCGGGGCACCAGGGCCAGGGCTGCCCTCAGGGCCTCGGCCTTCTTGTAGCTCAGGTTGCCCGCAAAGGAGACGAGGCAGCCCTCGGCGAGGAAGGCCTCGGCCTCCTTAGGGCCATAGCCAAAGCAGTGTATAAGGAGGGCTTGCCGCCCTCCCCTCCCCTTTATCAGGCCGAGGGTCGCCTCAAAGGCGTCCCGGGTATGGATGATGGTGGGAAGGCCCTCCCGGGCAGCCAGGTCGAGCTGGCCCTCGAAAAGGGCGGCCTGGGAGGCGGGGCTTCCATCCATATGATGGTAATCGAGGCCGCATTCGCCTATCGCGACGACAAGCTCCCCGGGATAGGCCTCCCTGGCCCGGGCCGAGGCAAGATCGGCCTCGAGGGCGGCAAGGCTCCCGGGGACATCCTCCAGGGCAGGAAGGCCGGGCCAGATGCCCAGGCTATAGCCCAGGAAGGGTCGCGGGCCTGAGAGGGCCAGGCGGGCGGGAAAGTCCCCCGCCTGGGTGCCTATGTCCACCAGCCAGGGCCGGCAAAATCCGGGGACGGCCCAGGCGGCGGCATAGTCGGCCAAGAGGCCCTCGAGGGCAGCCCCACCCAGATCCTCGGCGACCCCGGGCAGGTGGGCGTGGCTGTCCGGGAGGATCATGCCTCCTCCTGGGCGTCGGGGGCTTCCGAGGTCCAGCCGAGGCGGTCAAAAAGCCAGATGACGAGGGAGAGGGCCATGCCCACGAGGGTCGCGAGGACCATGCCCTTGAGCTCGGTCTTGCCGATCTTCACCGAGAGGCCGGAGATGCCGACCACAAAGACAATCGCCGAAAGGAGGAGGTTGCGCGACTTGGAGTAGTCGACCTTGGCCTCGACGAGCATGCGCAGGCCCGAGGCGGCGATGACCCCAAAGAGCATCATGGACACCCCGCCGATCACCGGGCTGGGTATGGAGCGGATAGCCCCCGATACCTGGCCAAAGAAGGCGATAAGGATGGAGATGACGGCCGCCCCGCCGACCACCCAGACCGAGTAGACCTTGGTGATGGCCATCACGCCCATGTTTTCCCCGTAGGTGGTGGTGGGGCAGGAGCCAGACAGGCCCGAGAGCATCGTCGATAGGCCGTCCCCGAGGAGGGAGCGGTGGAGGCCGGGGTCCTTGAGGAGGTTCCGGCCCACGATGTTGGAGGTCACAAAGAGGTGGCCGATATGCTCGGAGATGACCACGAGGGCCGCGGGCAGGATGATGAGGATGGAGCCGAGGTCGAAGACCGGGAGGACAAGCTTGGGCAGGGTGAGAAAGGAGGCCCCGGTGATGCTTGAGAGGTCGAGGCTCCCGGGATACCAGATGCTGAGGAGGCCCGCCATCGCATAACCTGCCAGGACCCCGATGAGGACCGGGATGGCCGCGAGGAACTTGCGGAAGACCAGGGAGCCCACAAGGATCACCCCGAGGGTAAAGAGGGAGATGGCCGCGTAGGATCCCACGATCGTCCCGGAGGCCATGGAGCCGCCCTTGTAGAAGGCCATGCCCACCGCCACGGGAGCCAGTTCGAGGCCGATCAGGGCCACGATGGGGCCCATGGCCGCCGCAGGGAGGAGGACCTTGAGCCACTCCCGGCCGGCGAAGCGGATGACCAGGGAGACCAGGGTAAAGGCCAGGCCGGCCACCACAAAGCCGCCCAGGGCATGCTGGAAGCCCAGCTGGGGGCTGGCGGCGAGGCTTATGCAGGTGATGGTCGGGGCGATAAAGGCGAAGCTCGAGCCCAGGAAGGCCGGGGCCTTGCCTCGGCAGACAAAGAGGTAGATGAGGGTGCCCACGCCGTTCATAAGGAGGACGAGGGCCGGGTCGACCACCACGGTGCCCGCCGCCTGATTGAACAAGATGGGCACGAGGACCGAGGCGCCAAACATGGCGAAGAGGTGCTGGAGACTCAAGGGTATGGCCTTGAGGAAGGGAACCTTCTGCTCAACCTGGATGATCTCTCTCGTCATTATGGCCTCCTTCCTGC
>JAKPBN010000254.1 GCA_029778945.1 Spirochaetota bacterium | reverse complement strand
CCGCGGCCTCGGCGGCCGGGAAAGCGGTCCCAGGGGCTCCCGGCGCATCGGCCAAGGCCATCCCCGGCTCGGCCGCCCTGCGCAGCCAGGTCGTGGAAGGCAAGGTGTGCCTCGTCACCGGCGGAGCCCAAGGCTTTGGGGAGGAGATAGTCCGGGGCTTGGCGGCCTCGGGGGCCCTCGTCTGGGTGGCGGATATGAATGTGGCCGGGGCTGAAAAGCTCAGCGCCGAGCTCAACGCAAGCCTGGGCCGGACCGCGGCCCTCCCCCTGGCCATCGACGTGTCCAGCGAAGACTCGGTCCGCTCGGCCTTTGACCTCGTGGCCCGGACCACCGGGGGCCTCGACCTTGTCGTGAGCAATGCCGGAGTGCTTAAAGCCGCCTCGGTCCTGGACCAGGACCTGGCCTCCTTTGACTTTGTGACCAAGGTCAACTACACGGGCTTCTTCCTCGTCTCCAAGCACGCAGGCCGCATCCTCCGACTCCAGGCCCTGGCCTTCCCGGGCTACCGGACCGACATAGTCCAGGTCAACTCCAAGTCCGGCCTCTCAGGCTCGAACAAGAACGGCGCCTATGCGGGCTCCAAGTTCGGGGGCCTCGGCCTCGTCCAGTCCTTCGCCCTGGAGCTCGTCGAGTTCGGAGTCAAGGTCAACGCGATCTGCCCCGGCAACTTCTTCGACGGCCCCCTCTGGTCGGACCCGGAAAAGGGCCTCTTTGTGCAGTACCTCCGGACCGGCAAGGTCCCGGGGGCCAAGACCATCGCCGACGTCAAGGCCTTCTACGAGGCCAAGGTGCCCATGGGCCGGGGCTGCGAGGGGCCGGACGTCATGCGGGCCCTCTACTATCTCGTCGAGCAGGAATACGAGACCGGCCAAGCCCTCCCCGTCACCGGGGGCCAGGTGATGCTCAACTAGTACCCCCAATTGGAGGCAGCCATGGACTACGCCCTTGCCGTCTTTGACCTGGGCATGACGAACAAGAAGCTCGTGATCTACGACGATCACCTCCGGCAAATCGATGCCGTCTATCGCGTCTTTCAGCCCCTCGAGGTGACGACCGTTGATGGCGCCAGGGTCGAGGCCCATGACCTTGCGGGCATAGAAGCCTGGTTCCTCGAGAGCCTAGCCGCCCTGGCCCGGAAATACCCGATCAAGGCCCTGGCGGTCACGACCCACGGTGCCACCATGGTCTGCGTGGGCGAGGACGGCCTAGCGAGCGCCCCCTGCGTCTACTACACCCATGAGCCCGGCGAGGCTTTCCACGACCACTTCTACGCCCTGGCCGGCGACCCCCTGGAGCTCCAGAAGACGACGGGCACCCCGGCCTTCAAGGCCCTGATCAATCCCTCCAAGGGTCTCTTGTTCACCAAGGAGGGCTTCCCTGCGGAGTTTGCCCGCACCCGCCTCGTCCTCAACTATCCCCAGTACTGGGGCTGGCGCCTCACCGGAAAGGCCGGCACCGAGGCCACCTACACGGGCTGCCATACCTACCTCTGGGACTTCACCCGCCAGAGGCCCTCCCAGGTCGCGAGCCTCCTCGGGGTCGAGAAGATGCTGCCCCCCACGGTGTCCAAGTCCTGGGATGTCCTCGGGACCCTTTCTCTGGCCCTCGCTAGCCGCTGGGGCCTCTCCCCCGACCTCGTCATAACCCTGGGCATCCACGACTCCAATGCCTCCCTCCTGCCCTACCTGGCCAAGCAGGGGGACCGGGACTTTGTCCTCGACTCCACCGGGACCTGGTGCGTGGTCATGCACCCCCAAAAGGCCTATGGCTTCAAGCCCGAGGACCTGGGCAAGGTTGTCTTCTTTAACCAGTCCGCCCTTGGGGGTCCCATCAAGACCGCCGTCTTTACCGGCGGCCTCGAGTTCGAGGCCTGGTCAAGCCTGATCGACGGCGAGGGCAAGGTGGCAAAACAGCCACCTTTTGATCCCGAGGTCTATCGCCGCCTGGTGGCCCGGGGCAGTATCTTTATCCTGCCGGAGATAGTCCAGGGCTCGGGCCAGTTCCCCGCCTCCCGGGCCAGGGTGATCGAGGAAGGGAAGGAATTCACCTTTGAGTCCCTCAAGGCCGGGGGACCTAGGCCGGCCCTCTTCTCCAGGCGGGAAGAGGCCTATGCGGCCCTCAACCTGTCCCTAGCCCTCCAGACCGGGGTAGCCCTGGGCCGGGCCGGCCTCGTCAAGGGGACTGATGTTTTTGTGGAGGGCGGCTTCAGGAAAAACGAGGACTATGTGGCCCTGCTTCAGGCCCTGGCGCCGGCTTCCCGGGTAGCCCTCACGGGCATAGCCGAGGCCACCAGCCTCGGGGCGGCCATGACGGCCAAGGCAGCCCTCACCGGGGCCAGCCTGGCCGAGCTAGCCGGGGATTTCGAGATCGAGAAGAGCTATGCCCCGGCGATCGACTTCCCCGGCCTGGCCGCCTACAGGGAGGCATTTCTGGAGCATGCTGAGAGAACATTGGATTCGAAGATATAAAGAGAGACCAATAGATATTGAATCGCGCAGGGACGCGAAGGACGTAAAAGACGCAAAGATTATTGGAAGGGGGAAAAGTGATTCGGACTAAATTGCAATTCTCATTCCTTTATTCCTCTTTTCTCTCATATTCCTTTGCGCCCCTGCGCCTTTGCGCGAACTCCCTCTGTCCCACATCCCTCCCCCCAAAGGAGCTTCCATGAAAACCAAGGCCGTCCGTCTCCATGGCGTCAACGATCTCCGCCTCGATGAGTTCGAGCTTCCCCCGATCAAGGACGACGAGATCCTCGCCCGGGTTGTCTCGGACTCCATCTGCATGTCCACCCACAAGCTCG
>JAKPBN010000499.1 GCA_029778945.1 Spirochaetota bacterium | reverse complement strand
CATCATCGCGATCATCTTCACGTCCCTCTTCATGCCGGTAGTGCTCGTGGGCAGCATAGAGCTGGCCATTTTCCTCAATCTGGCCGTGCCCTTCTACCTAGGCCAATCCATACCCTTTATCGCCAGCATCGTGATCGGCTGCATCCAGCTTGGAGTGACCATCGACTACGCCATCCTCCTGGTGATGCGCTTCAAGGAAGAGCTCCACAAGGGCTTTGAACGCCATGAGGCGATGCGTCTGGCCCTCCAGGGCTGCGCCAGATCGATCTTCACCGGGGCCATGGCTCTCTTTGCCGCCACCGAGGGGGTCTCCTTGATCTCCAAGATGGGCACCCTCCAGGCGATCTGCGGCATGATAGCCCGAGGGGCCCTGATCTCCATGGGAGTCATCCTCTTTCTCCTGCCCTCCCTCCTCATCGTGTCCGAGGGCCTGATTTCCCGAACAAGCCTCAATTGGCGCCACCCCCGGGGCAAGGGCCCCTTGAGCAAGGAGTCCTCCCTATGATTCGCCGAGCAAGCGCTGTCCTAATCCTGGGAGTCATGGCGGCCCTCCTCTCCGCCCAGGGAGCCATCCCCAAAAAGGATCCCACCCTGACCAAGGATGAGACGGTCTTTGCCATCCTCGATCCCACCGGCGCGGTCAAGAGCGTGATCGTGAGCGACTGGATCCACTCGGATCGGCCCGGAGTGGAGATCAAGGACAAGTCGAATCTCACGGCTATCGAAAATATAAAGGGCTTTGAGGTTCCCCGCAGGGTTGGGGACGCCCTGATCTGGAAGCTCGACGGCTCGGACCTTTACTACCGCGGCAAAAGCAGCCGGAGCCTGCCCCTGGCGGTCTCCATCAAGTATTGGCTCGATGGCAAGGCCATTGCGCCTTCTGCCCTGGCGGGAAAGAGCGGCATGGTCAGGGTCAGGGTGGATGTCAAGAACTTGGCCGTGGCGGACAAGGTTATCGACGATGTAAAGCGTCGCATCTTTGCCCCGATCATCACGATCGTGGGCCTGGATTTGCCATCCACCGGGTTTAAGGATGTCCAGATAACCAATGGCCGCCTCCTGACGGATGGCCAGAACAATATTGCCGTGGGGATCCTGATTCCGGGGCTCAAGGAAAGCATTGTCGCCGCCGGAGGCTTTGGCCCCGGGGGCATAGACCTGTCCCCCATCGGGGTAACAGATATTCCCATCCCGGACTACTTTGAGTTTACCGCGAGGGTGGAGAAGTTCCGCCTGGGCTCCATCTTTGTGGCGGCGACTCCGGATTTCCCCGAGATAGGCGGTCCCAATACGGTCGGGATGCTCGATGACGCCCTAGCCCAGTTTCAGAGGCTGGCCGATGCCTCCCGCCAGATCAAGGAAGGCTCGGCGGCCCTTGCGGCGGGCGCCAAGACCCTCAAGACCGCCGTCGCCGACGCGATAGCCCAGGTCAAGCCCATGGTCGCGGAAAACCAGTCCTCCATCGATGTCCTGACTAAATTCATAGCCAGCGACGATGACATCCGGGCATCCCGGGAGCTCTTGGGGGCAGGGGATCAGCTCCAGGCCGCTACTCCGGCCCTGATAGCCCTCCTGGACCAGGTGATGGACAAGAAAAATGAGGCGGCCCTGGCCGCCCTGATCTCGGACGCCAAAAAGGTCAACGCGAAGGACCTCCTGGGGGCGCCTAAGGCCAAGAGCGTGATCTCCGAGGAGGCGATGAAAAACTTCGCCGAATCCCTCGTGGCCAGTGACAGCCTCTACCGGGGCATGAGCGACAAGGGGCTTCTGGGAGCGGCGAAATTCCTGGATTCCTCCCGCCAGATCCTGGAAGCCCTTTCCGCTTTCGACAAGACCGCCGGAGCCTATGGCAGCGCCGACGGCCAGGCCCTGAAGGCCCTGGCCGGACGCCAGGGGGAACTGGAGCGCAATGCCACGCGGCTTTCCCAGATCGGAGGCTTTGACTCCGCGGCCTCGGTCCAGGCCCTCACCGAAAGGACCCGGGCCGACCAGTCCTTCCTCTCCTCCACGGCCTTCCTGGACGAGGGCTCTGCCGCAGGCCTTGCGGAAAAGCTCGCCTCCGGGGCAAGCCTCACCGAGGCCGAGCGCTCGGCCCTCGCCGCCCTCCTAGGCTCGGCCAAGGCGGAGCGGGCCGCGATCAAGAAGGCGGCCCCGGCCCTGGCATCCCTCCCCGACGCCCTTCCCCTGCTCCAAGAGGGAGCCCGTCTAGCCGCAGACTCAAGGCCTGCTGCTGCAGCGGCGGCGACCCTGGCCACGACAGTCCTCCCGGGCCTTGAGCAGGCGCGTTCGGCCCGGGCTAAGAATGAAGAAGCTATTGCGGAGGGGAAGAAGCTGCTGGACCCGAAGACCGTAGCGGCGGTGACCCAGACCGTGCCCAAGATCATCGAGGCTAAAAAGGCTTATGAGAAAAACAAATCCCTCTATCGCCTCGCGGAGACCTTCCTCTCCATGCGCCTCAAGAGCGGGGGCTTTAAGGCCCAGATAGACTTGATAGATTCCATCCAGCAAAACCTGGAGATCCTGGGCCCTTCCATAATCCTAGCCCAGGAAACCCTGGCCAAACCAGAGGTTGCGGTCCTCCTGGAAGCCAAGCCCAATGCCCCCACGCCCCAGGACCTCCTCAGGGACCTGTCGAGGATCCAGCCGATCCTGAATATCAGCCGCCAGGCCACCACTCCTGAAAAGGTAGCCCAGTTCCGGGCCGCGGTGGGCAATATCCCCGAGCTGACCAAGGGCGTGGAAGACCTTGTGGCCGGCTCGGCCCTGCTTTCGGACAAGCTCCAGGAACTTGCGGCGGGCACCAAGATGTTCGACGAGGAGGGAATCCAGATGATCTCCGGTCTCATCGTGGACAAGGCCAAGGTGCTGCGGGGCTTTCTCAAGGTCAAGGATGCCCTCACGGCCCTTTCCAGGGACTATAAGTCCTTCTCTGGGGCCCCCGAAGGCGCCAAAACCAGCCTGAAATTTATCTTTAAGACCGACGAGATCAAGTAGCAGACCAGAACCGAGAATACGAAAAAGCCGCCCTCGGGTCCTGACCCAGGGGCGGCTTTATTTTGCCTGGAAATCAGGCTAGGCCACAAGCTTAATCGAAGCGGTAGGTAAAGGTAGCCCGAACGACTTTCTGGCTGCCGTTGGAATAGCTACCCTGGCGGAAGCCGTAGACCACAGCTTCGTCAACCTGCGTGTCCCCCGAACCCGAGCGGACTTCCACCGCCTTGAGACTGACGGATTTGGTGACTGGATCGTAGGGGTTTAGCTCAAAATCCAGGATCACCGGCCGGAGGGAATTCCCGCGTTTGTAGTCGGCTTGAGAGAGGTCATACCCTCCCGATTCAAGAACCGCCCAAAGCCCAGGCCTGTCCTTATAGGCGACATCGGCCTTGCTCAGACGCCAGCGGTCCCCGGCCTGTTCGTAGTGGCTCCGGAACTGGAGTTGGCGGTTTTCCCGCGTGATAAAGCCATCGGGACTGGCCTTGATACCCTTGTAGATTGAGTCCGGCACGACAAGGGGCAGGGGCATGTAAAGGTAGATGGGCACAAAGAGGGCCCGGCCAATGCTTCCTCCTCCACCCAGATTGGTCTCAAAGGCATTGCCCGCTTCCGAGCCCTTGAGGCTGGTCGAACCCGTACCGCCCACAAAGCCCGAAGCTACACCGGTAGTACCGCTGTCAGGAGCCCCGGGGTCCTTGGCGAGGCGGGTTGGGGGCATAGCGACTTCCGGCGCGGCCGGAGCCTGGGGCTTGGCTGGGGTAAGGGGAGCCGTCTTGGGAACCTCGATCGAATTCTGAGCCTTGGGCTCAGGGGCCGGTGGAGGCGGAGGATTGGCCGGGGCAGCCGGGGCCGGGGTGGAGTCCGAGGCGGCCTTGAGGGCCGGCAGGACCCGGCTTGTCTCGTCGAGGCCTTCAGGGGTCCCGATCCGGATCTGGATGGGGCCGGGGTTCATGGAAAAGGTCTCCCGGCCTAATAGGCCCTGGAGGAATACGGCTAGGCCTGCCAGGAGATAGAGGACAAGGGCGCTTCCCCAGGCGATACCCCTTCGCCTCCTCTCCTCACGATGGAGAAAGGTCTCCCGGGCCATAGAGCTCATGGCTTAAGCCCCCCTCGGGGAGGCTGGGTGAGGAGGCTAACCCCCTCGATGCCATTGCTCTTAAGGGTATCCAGGACCGAGATGATAAGCTGGTAGGAGGCCGCCTTGTCACCCTGGAGGACAGCCCGGATCTCCTCGGGCTTCTTTCCCTTCATCTCCCTCTTGATCGCCTGGTCCATGCCGGCCAGGTCCGTCCTGACGGAATTGACAAAAATCGACCCCTCGGAGGCGGCTACAATCCGCATCTGGGTCATGGATACGGTGGAGGTTGTCGTGGAGCTGGGCAAGGAGAGGGAAAGGCCCGGGACAACCTTGAATACCGAGGTCATCATAAAAAATAGAAGGAGGGTAAATATGACGTCTATCAGGGGCGTCATGTCTACCCGGGCCTTCCTGG
>JAKPBN010000049.1 GCA_029778945.1 Spirochaetota bacterium | reverse complement strand
GTCTCCCAGCAATTCATGCTTGTCCGGGCGGACGAAAAGCGCTTTGCGGAAGAGAAGGCCTTTGGCGCGAATCCCAAGCTGCTGATAGGCGCCCAGGCGGGAACCACGAATTTCTATTCCGCGGTCTACAATGTCCTCGACGGCAACGAGCAGAACCCCCGCATCAAGCTCTTCGAGACCTTCGGCGCGACCGTGCAGGCCCTTCTCTCCGGCGATGTCGACATGGTCCTCATGGACGCTGCCTCGAGCAAGGGCTACATAGGCGCGAATCCCAACAAGCTCAAGGTCGTGGGCGGCCCCCTGGGGACAGAGGAGTTCGGCTTTATCTTCAAGAAGGGCTCGGATCTGGCCGGCCCCTTCAACGCGGCCATCGCGGCGATGAAAGCCGATGGGAGCCTGGACAGGCTCAACACCAAGTGGTTCTTCGAGTACAAGCCCTGAATTCCTGAGGATAGATGAAGCATAGAAGTCCCCAAAGCCCCTTGCTGGCCGGCCTTTCCCGGATCCCCTGGTGGCTGCTAAGCCTCCTTCTCCTGGGGATCTGGGGCCTTGCCTCGGCGCTCACCTCCCCGGGCTACATGGTCATATTCCGGGCCGTCTGGAATGGCCTGGGAGTGACCATCATGGTTTCCCTCGTGGCCTACGGGGCGTCCATGATCCTTGGCCTCGGCCTTGGCCTTCTCAGGTCCTCGCGCTTCAGGCTTGCCAGGGAAGCCTCGACCTTCTATGTCGAGCTCGTGCGCGGCCTTCCCATGCTTGTCATCCTTTATTACATCGCCTTCGTGGGAACCCCCTTTATCGTCGCCGGAGTGAACAAGGTAATCGGCCCCCTCACCGAGAGAGGCCTGCTTCAGCCTCTGTCCCCCCGGGACTTTGGCTTTGCATCGAGGGCCATCCTGGCCCTGACCCTTGGCTACGCGGCCTTTATCTCCGAGATCTTCCGGGCCGGGATAGAGAGCGTGGACAGGGGCCAGGTCGAGGCGGCCCTGGCCCTGGGCATGACGAGGGGACAGTGCATGAGGCGGATAGTCCTGCCCCAGGCCCTTAGGAATATCCTTCCCGCCCTGGCCAATGAATTCGTGGCCATCATCAAGGATTCGGCCCTGGTGTCGGCCTTGGGCGTCCAGGACATCACCCAACTAGGAAAGGTCTATGCCGCCTCGACCTTCAAGTTCTTCGAGACCTACAATGCGGTGGCCTTCTTCTACCTGTGCCTGACGGTTAGTCTCTCCCTGGCCGTCAAGGCCCTTGAGAAGCGGCTCAAGCGGGGAAAAAATTGAGCACCCGGCCATTCATATCGATCCATGGAGCGGTCAAGCGCTTCCCCCGGAGCCAAGCTAAAGGCCCGTCCAAAACGAGCTCTGTCCCCGAGTTTATCTCAGCCCTGGCCGGCGTCGACCTCGAGGTCGACGCCGGTCAGGTAGTGGTTATCATCGGGCCGTCGGGCTCGGGGAAATCGACCCTGCTAAGATCGATAAACCTCCTCGAGGCCTTGGATGAGGGGCGCATAGTCGTGGATGGTGTAGAGGCCACCGCCCCCGGAGCCGATGCGCGGCGCATCAGGGAAGAGGTCGGGATGGTGTTTCAGAGCTTTAACCTGTTTCCCCATCTGACAATCCTGGAGAATGTCAGCCTCGCGCCCCGAATTGTCAGGGGTCTCAGGCCCATGGCCGCAGAGTCTGTGGCAAAGCCCCTCCTCGAGAGGGTCGGCCTTGGGGACAAGCTAGGGGCTTGGCCCAGGGAACTCTCGGGAGGCCAGGCTCAGAGGGCTGCCATCGCCCGGGCCCTCGCCATGGAGCCCAAGGCATTGTTGTTTGACGAGCCTACGTCTGCCCTCGACCCGGAGATGATACGGGAAGTCCTTGATGTAATGCTGGATCTGGCTGGGGCGGGAATGACGATGGTAGTGGTATCCCACGAGATGGGCTTTGCCCGGGCCGCGGCCGATAGGGTGGTATTCATGGATGCGGGGCGGATTGTGGAACTCGGCAGCCCCAATTCCCTTTTTGATTCCCCCCGGGAGGCGCGGACTAGGGATTTCCTCTCCCGGGTTCTTTAGCGTCGAACCTCCACAACCGTGAGGCCGCCTTCCCTTCCGCATTAGCTTGGGTGGGCATGCTGGGGAAGCGCGGCTAGGATCTCTCTCCCCGCCTCCTCCACGATTCCGATAATCCCCCTGCGGTGATGGGCAAGACCACCGTACTCCCATTGCTCGGCCCGGGCAACCAAGCCGGCCCGGACAGGATTCTCGTCGATATACTCGAAAGCCCTGAGCATTTCCTTAAGTCCGTCGATCACTCTGGAATAAAATCTTTCACCCCATACATGACCCGTTAGGTCGAGCTTCCGGTTGTAGGCCATGGCAAAAACACTCAGGACCCACTGCATGATCGCGGAGAGACTCTCATCCCTGCCCGGGGTGATGATGAGATGAAAATGGTTTCCCAGGACCGAGAAATTGCTGATCTGGAAACGGTATCTTTTTTTTGCCCTTTGAAGGGTCGCAAGGAAGAGGAGCTTCATCCCATGGGCATCCATGATCAACTCCTGGCGATTTGCCCGGGCGGTGACATGGTAGGAGGCCCCTTTCTGGAGGACTCGTGGCTTTCGCATATGGGACAAACGCTCGTGAGGTCTTTCCACTGATTGAGGGACAGACCTTCATATTCATCCCGGGATCTGGCAAAATGGAGCTTCCCTGGGTCAGACTATCCATGAATTAAGGAAGAGCCTTGGAAATCCAGAATATTGACCTGCCAATACGGCCACGCCTGGGAGAGGTCGTGGATCTGCTCGCCCAAAGACCAGCCCTTGTGCTCAAGGCCGAACCGGGGGCCGGCAAGACGAGCCTTGTCCCCCTCATCCTGGCTGAGGCATGGCCCCAGGATGGCAAGGTCATCGTCCTTGAGCCACGCCGGCTGGCAGCGGTCCAATCCGCCGCTAGGGCCGCAGAGCTTATCGGCGAGAATACCGGATCCTCCATCGGCTACCGCGTTAGGGGGGACAGCAGGCCCGGAAGCCGCGTGGAGTTTGTGACAGAGGGGGTCTTTCTGCGGATGATCCACGATGATCCCTCCCTCGCAGGCATAGGCTCGGTCGTTTTTGACGAATTCCATGAGCGGTCCCTCCAGGCTGACCTTGGTCTCGCCCTCGCCCTGGATGCACGATCGGCGTTTCGGCCTGGATTGCGCCTCGTTATCATGTCTGCGACCATGAAAAGCGAAGCCCTGGCCGCATTCATCCAAGGCTCAAGCATCGAGATCGAAGGGCGAAATTTCCCAGTCGACACCGTCTATAGGCCCATGCCCGAGGGCCCCGGATTTGAGCGCGCCTTCGCCGATTTAGCCCTGGAGATCCTCCTCGGCGGGAAATCAAGGCCAGGGCAGCAGAACCTGGCTCGGCAAGGAAACCTGCTAGTCTTCCTGCCGGGGATGGCCGAAATAGAGGCCGTGGGCCGCTGCCTTGGTGGTCTTGGATCGGACAACTCGGGCCGACCAGATATCCTAGCCCTGCATGGAGGCCTTGCGCTCGAATCGCAGCGGAAGGTAATCACGGCCCAAAACCTTCAAGATAGGCAAAGGATCATCCTGGCCACGAGCATTGCCGAGACTAGCCTGACTGTACCCGGGATATCGGCCGTCCTTGACTCCGGCTTAGCCCGGCTTACGCGCTTTGAGCATAGAAGTGGGCTCAACCGCCTGGTCACAGAGAGGGAATCCAGGGACAGAGCCGACCAACGCAAGGGAAGGGCAGGTCGCCTGGGACCCGGCCAGTGCTTTCGGGCCTGGTCGCAGGTAGAGAGCCTCCCTGAAACCACCCAACCGGAGATACTCCGGGCTGAGCTCTCGGCCCTCGTGCTTGAGGCGGTCGCATGGGGGGCGAGGCTTCCCAAGGACCTTCCCTGGCTCGATGCCCCGCCAGAAGGAGCCTGGGACTCTGCCCACGACCTCCTATACAGCCTTGGAGCTTTGGACGAAGGCGGTAGGGTAACCAAACTGGGGCTTTCCTGTCTGAGGATGGGGACAGAGCCGCGAATAGCCACGATGGTGCTAAAAGGGCTGTCGCGGGGCCGTTTGGGAGATTCCGCCGCGCTTGCGGCCCTTCTATCGGAGAGGGGCGGCACGGAGGCTGACCTTGAGCCCGCCCTATCGGCAATGCGGTCTGGAAGGCCCGACCTTGGGTCAGCCCGGTCCGAAGCGTCGCGACTCGAGAAGGCGGCCCTCGCAAGCGGATGGCCCCCAGGGACAGAGCTCGAAAAGGAAAGCCTTGGGGCCCTGCTCGCCGCGGGCTTTCCTGACAGGGTCGCTAAGCGACTGGAATCAGGGGGAGGCAAGGCTATCTTCCAACTCCCTGGGGGGCGAAAGCTCAGCGCCCGGGGAGGACTCAGCGAGGCGATCTGGATTGTCGCCGCCGATGCCGAGGCCGGAGGCGGGCGCTATTCGAAAACTGGTGAGGGCCGGGTCTTTTCTGGGGCCGCCCTCGCGGAGGACGAGGCCCTTGCTGCCCTAGCTCCCTTTTTGAAAGAGGAGCAGAGGATATACTGGGACGGCCTGAGAGCCCGGGCCCGGGCAGTGCGAAAGGCCGGCTCCATAATCCTTTCCGAGCGCGCCCTCGGCGCACCTTCCATGGATGCCCTTGCGCCAGCCCTCGCGGAAAGGCTGGCAAAAGAAGGACTCGGAATCCTGCCCTGGGAGGAAGGAGGAGGCGGCAGCCTCCTTGGCCGGCTAAGATGGTTCCAGGACAGGACGGCCAAGGGAGGAGACCTATGGCCGGACCTCACCGAAAACCACCTGATAGAGTCCCTTGGAAAGTGGCTCCTGCCTTCTATTGAGGCAACTTCCTCCGGGCCCTGCATCTCCCCTGCCTCCCTGAGGGACGCCGTTGCGTCCCTCATCCCCCCCGGCCAAGCCCGGGCTTTCGAGCGGGACGTTCCGGCAAGCTTTGTCCTCCCCTCGGGAAGGAAGGCGAGGCTTGACTACGACAAGGACCAGCTTGGTCCCGGAGGCGCAAAAATAGGGCCTTCCCTCGAGGCTAGGCCCCAGGAGATCTATGGCCTAAAGGCCCATCCTTCGATCCTTGGCTTCCCGATCCTTATAAGGCTTGTCTCTCCGGCCGGTCGACCTATTCACCTGACCACGGATATCCCCGGTTTCTGGAAAGGGGCCTGGCTTGAGGTGCGCAAGGACCTAAAAGGCCGCTATCCCAAGCATGATTGGCCCGAGGACGCGGCTGCGGCAAGCCCGCTGATGGCCAAGGAAAAGCCCACGCGTAGGAAAGACTAGGGCTTCCGCTTCCAGGTAGGGCAAGCTCTGTCCCCAGCGGCCGGCGGTATACGCAAGCGGTCCGCTATAGGTATCTTTGAGCCATGGCCTCTCTCAGCGACCCCTTTGTGTCCGCCTCCTTGCCCTGCTTCGAGGCTGGGTTCACCGCCTTGGATGCCTTTCATGGCATCAGGCCGGCCCCCCTCGGCTTTGTCCTAGTCCTTGGCGGCCTGGTCGAGCTCGCCAAGGCGACGGATGGGCTCTGTTTTCCCGGCCTCTCCTATGCCGATGCTTCCCTGGACCAGGATCCACGAGAATCCGGCGAGGGGGGCTCGCTCTATATACGCCTGGCCGATTCCCAAGCCAGTCGGGCAAGGCATGCCTTTAAGCCCCTGGATCTCCTGAGGATACCGGACAAAAGGGCGAGCTTTCTTGGCCCCGAGGGGATCTACGCGGCCCTCCGCTCGCCCCTTTTGCTGCCGGCCCCGGCGCCGGACGAGGACCTTTTGTTCCAGGCAGCCATACTGGTTTCAAGGTATGACTATGTCCTTCCCCCGGAATTCCGCCCGGGCATCCCCAGGGATTTTCCCATCCAAGCCCAAAAGGATATCCTCACCCTGATCCTTACAGGCAGCCATCCGGAGCGCGGACTCGGCCTCCTCAAGGCCTGGGGTTTCCTGGAGGCCTATTGGCCGGAGCTCCTGGCCCTTGAAGGGGTCGACCAGGCCAAGGAATTCCATCCTGAAGGCGATGTCTGGGCCCATACCATGGAAACCTTCAGGTATAGGAAGCTCCCGGACCTGCGGCTTTCCCTCGGCCTCCTCCTTCATGACTCGGGAAAGCCGGGGTCTAGCTCTGTCCCCGGGAGAAAATTCGATCGCCATGCCGAGATCGGCTCTTCCCTGGCCCAGCGCTTTCTCCTGCGGCTGGGCTTTTCGCGGTCCATCTCGGCCGATGTCTCCTACCTTGTGCGCTACCATATGCTGCCCGCCGCCCTCCCCCGCCTGCCCCTGGAAAAGGGCATCGAAGGTGTCGACGACCCCCTCTTTCCCCTCCTCCTTGAGCTCTACAAGTGCGACGAGCTGTCAAGCTTCAAGGGACCGGAAGGGTATTATGAGGCCTGCGCCGCCTATCGCGCCCACCAAAAGACGGCCCGCAATCCCTGGAGGAATCCGGAGGCCCTGCGCTTGGCACGGATCTATCTTGGAGGGCGCTAGCCGCCAGGGCCCTATAGACCCGCCTGGGCATCCTTGACGAATCGGCCGATGCCGCCTAGAGTTCTTCCAGCGCCGGGGTTCAAAGGATTGGCCCAGGACGACCCCCAAGCTTGGAGATACCATGCTCGAGACAGGCTTCCCTAAAAGTGTCTCCCTCCCGGCCTTCAGTGGCCTTGGCTCCGGCACCCTCTCGGCCGAGGAACTCGGGGCCTTGAGGGCCATCGTGGACGCCTCGGGGGCATCCATGGCCTTTTTCGACCGGAACCTCCGCATTGTGGCGGCTAATCGCAGGATGAAGGGGGAGCTCGGCCTGCCTGAGGAGGGCAAGGAGGCTCTGTCCCTCCCGGCGATCCTTGACGGGGCAAGCTTCGGAAAGCTGGAGCCAAGGCTCAAGGCATGCCTGGCCGGAGAGGCCCAGGACTTTCTTGAGGAGTCCAAAGCGGGCCCCAGCACCCAGGTCCGATATATTCCCGCCCTTAGCCCCGAAGGCGAGGTAGTCGGCGTCGTCGCCTTGAGAAAGACGGCCGAGCCCCTCGAGATCCAGGAGAGGAACCTCGCGATCCGCGAGGAGGCCCTCAATGTCCGGGAGGCCGAGTTCCGCCGGCAGTCGACAACCGATGCCCTCTCGGGCGCCCTAACCCGGGGAGCCATCCTCCTCCTCCTCGAGGAGGAGCTGCGGCGCGCCAACCGCTACGGCCGGCCCTTCGCCCTCGTCCTTTTCGACCTTGACCATTTCAAGCTTGTTAATGACATCCATGGCCGTTCCGCCGGGGATGAGACCATCCGCCGCTTCGCCTCCATCTGCCGGGCGACCTTCCGCAACACGGACTACCTGGGCCGTTACGGCGGTGAGGAATTCCTTGGCATTCTCCCCGAGGTCGACGGCGAAGGCGGGCTCTTGGCCGCGGAGAGGGTCAGGATCGCCCTCCAGGCGGAGCGCTTCCGCATCCCCCGCCCCCTCGGGGCAAGCAGCATCGAGGACGAGTTCACGGTGACCGTGAGCTCCGGGGTCGCGGGCTTCGAGAAGGGCTATGACTCGGACACGATGCTCGCCGCGACGGACAAGGCCCTCTACAAGGCCAAGGACAAGGGCCGGAACCGCTCGGAGCTCCACGGCCGCCATTGACGCCGGCCCCGGGCCTGTCGTAGCATTGCCCATGTTCCCCAGCACATGCTATTCCCAAAGGCGCAAGGCCCTTCTCCAGGGCCTCGCCTCCCGCGGCCTGACCGAGGGCCTCGTCCTTTTCCCCGGCAACGGGGAGAGTCCGATAAACTACGCGGACAACTGCCATCCCTTCCGCCAGGACTCATCCTTCCTGTATTTTTTCGGCATCCCCAAGCCAGGTCTTGCCGGGACTATCGACTTGGCCACCGGATCCACCCTCCTCTACGGGGATGACCTCACGATGGACGACATCGTCTGGACCGGCCCCGAGCCCAGGATAGCCGAGCTGGCGGCCCTTGCGGACATAGGCGACTCCCGACCGGCGGCGGCCCTTGGCCCGGACATCGCCACCGCCCACGGGAGCGGCCAGAAGATCCACTACCTGCCACCCTACCGAGAGGATACCCGAGTTCTTCTCTCCGCCCTACTCTCCCGCCCCCGGGAGTCCATCCAGGAGGGGGCCTCCCTCGACCTCGTCAGGGCCGTGATAGCCTGCCGGGAAATCAAGGAGGAAGCCGAAATCGCCGAGCTTGAGGCGGCGGTCGCCACGACCGTCGCGATGCATCGGGCAGCCCTGGCCCTCGCCAGGCCAGGTATGAGAGAAGCCGAGGTGGCCGCCCGGGTGACCGAGCTTGCCCTCGCGGCCGGCGGCGGCCTGTCCTTTCCGGTGATCGCCACCGTGCGCGGCGCCGTCCTCCACAACCACGGCCACCAGGCTAGGCTGGGCCCTGGCGACCTCTTCCTCCTCGACGCGGGGGCCGAGGCCCCCTCAGGCTATGCCGGCGACCTCACCACCACCTTCCCCGTCTCCCCTGGCTTCGACGCCCGGCAGGCCTCGATCTACGAGATAGTCCTGGCCATGGGCAAGGCGGCGACGGCCATACTGCGGCCTGGCCTTCCCTTCGAGGCTGCCCACGATGCCGCCGCCAAGGCCTGCATCGAGGGCCTCAAGGGCCTGGGCCTCATGAGGGGAGACACCGAGGAAGCCCTCGCCGCCGGGGCCCACGCCCTCTTTTTTCCCCACGGCCTCGGCCACATGATCGGCCTCGACGTCCATGACATGGAAGCCCTCGGCGAGGCCTGGGTGGGCTACGACGGAAGGCCGCGATCATCCCAATTCGGAAGAAAATCCCTCCGCCTCGCCAAGCCCCTCGCCGCGGGCATGGTCCACTCCGTCGAGCCGGGCATCTACTTCATCCCCGAGCTTTTTGCCGCCTGGAAGGCCGAGGGGCGGAACGCGGCCTTCATAGACTTTGGGCGCGTGGAGGGCTATATCGGCCTCGGCGGGATCCGGAACGAGGAGGACTGGCTCGTCACCCCAGGGGGTGCCAGGCGCCTCGGACCCGCCTTCGACAAGTCCATCGCGGCCATAGAGGCCGCAAGAAAGCCCTGAGGGCAAGGAGCATCCATGGTCCAGGTTTTCGCCTCGGTCTTCCAGGATGAGGCATTGGTCGTCAAGAGTCTCCTCGAGTCGGCAGGCCTCGCGCCCCAGATCCTCGTGGATGGGATGCTCGACGTGAACCCCCTCTTCAATGTCGCCATCAAGGGCGTCAGGGTCTGCGTCGCCGACTCCGAGGAGGAGGATGCCCGGGCTATTGTCGCGGATTTCACCGCCAACAAGGGCCCGCAGGCGTGATGTCCGAGCTTGGCCCCCGCTGCCAGTCCCTCCTCCCCGGGATGGTCGGGCTGAGGCGGGCCTTTCACCGCGTCCCCGAGATAGGCCTTGAGCTTCCCCGAACACAGGCCCTTGTCATCGCCGAGCTCAGCCGCCTCGGTATCGCCCATCGCACCATTGGCTCCGGGGTCATCGCGGACCTGGGCGAGCGAGGGCCCCGCATCGGCCTCCGGGCGGACATGGATGCCCTCCCCCTCCAGGAGGGGACTGGCCTCGAATGGTCCTCGACCATCCCGGGCGCCATGCATG
>JAKPBN010000185.1 GCA_029778945.1 Spirochaetota bacterium | reverse complement strand
ACCGGTGGCAACACCTACGGCAGTGCCCGATGGCCGGATAGTCGTGCGCCCGTGGCTACCGGCCTAACCGACCATGCCCAAACGCGTGACGGACTATTCTACCCGAAGTCGCTTAAAAAAGTCAGTAGGTGGGAGGCCAGGTCTCCCAGTTCCATGACCGAATCCGAGAAGGACTGGAAGCCCGGCTCCAGCTCCCCAAGGTCTTCCAGGACGGGGAGGATCTCTTCCTCGCCACCCTGGCCGGGGCCGTCGGCTTCCCGGTCGTTAAAGGCCAGGAAGAGCGCCCTTAGGCCGGAAAAAGCCTGGGCGGGGAAAAAGGGAGCCATCCGGTCGAGGAGGGCCTCCACCTTTACCAGTTGGTGTTTTTGGTCCTGGACATAGGCATGCCAGAGAAAGGGCCGGCCTGAGAGGACGGCCCTGGCCAGGGATTCTTCTCCTCGGACTATGGCCAGGTCCGAGGCCAGGAGGACCCGGTCCCAGGCTTCCTGGGGCAGGAAGGGGAGGGCCAGGGCCGGGAAGGGCCTGCCTGCGGCCTCCCAGGCGGCCAGGAAAGGCCCGGCCGATCTGCCCGGAGCCACAAGGGCTAGGATGGGTCTGTCCCAGGCGGCCAGGTCAGAAACAAGGCGGGTATAATCCCGTTCATACGTAAAGACGCTAACCCAGAAAAGGCCGGCATAGGCCTCCTCCCAGGCCAGGCCCCCAAGGACAAGGGCCTCCTTCCGCGCCTCAGGCCTGAGTTCCGGATCCAGGAAGGCCTCCCGGGCTTTCTGGAATGTCTTGTCGATAATTAGTCCCCCCGTGCCGGGGCAAAAGCCGGGCATAAAGAGAGTCTTTCTCACCCGGTCCGAGCGGGTGGCCGAGGGCATGAGGTGGAAGTCCCGGGCATAGTCCTCGGCCGAGAGAAACTCCAGGTTGACAACCCGCCTAAGGCCCTCGTCCTCGGGATCATACAGGAGCTCGTCGAACCACTCCGGCCGCCCGCAGGCAAAGCACTCGACCACAAAGCGTGGCCTCTCCTCCCACATGCCCCGCCAGGCCTCGTCCCAGGGGATTATGGTAAAGCCCTTAAAGCTCAGCGGTCCGGAGCCTTGGCCCGGCCGAGGCTCAAGCTGGAGGCCGGGGGCCAGGTCGCGGAAAGCCTCGAGCCTGTCCACAATAATGCGGATCCCAAGCCCGGGATCGAGGTCGCGAAAGGCCCGGGCCAGGCGATAGACAAGGCCTATGTCCCCGTAGTTGTCGACGACCTTGCAGAGGATGTCGATGGTCATGCTTCAAACCCTAGCCTAGCTGGGGAAAGCTCAGGCAGAGGTCCCAGCCCTCGGCGGGAGGCCTTTCGGAGCCCCGGAGCTGGCCCACGAGGGCCTGGATAAAGCCCCTCTTGGCTGGCCCTTTAAGCTCCCCCCAAAAGGCCCTGGCCAGGCCGGATTCCCCCGCGGAGAGGCTAAAGAGGATTGACCCGGCGGACTCCAGCCTGATCCTCACGAGGGGCCTTGCGCCGCTTGCCTCCTCCTCGGCCGCGGCC
>JAKPBN010000180.1 GCA_029778945.1 Spirochaetota bacterium | reverse complement strand
TGTTTACCGTGGCGGCCTACCGCAAGGTGGAGATCGCGGCCTGCTTTAGCGTGAGCGACACCCTGGCCGAGCTGGCCTGGCGCCCGGAATTCCATGCGGAGACCACCCAAGAGGGCCTCGTGGCCATCTTTGAGTCCGCGGTGGCGAGCCTCGCCGGCTAGGACCGCAGTCTCTGGAAGGCCAGCCTCTCCTCGGTCTCGCCGTAGTAGACCAGGCCGCAATAGTGAAAGCCGTTTTTCAGCAGGGCCTTCCTCATCGGGGCATTGTCCCGATGGGTGTCTATCCTGAGGCTGCCGCATCGATCGAGGCACCAGCCTAGGCAAAAGGACACAATCCCCTTCCCGGGCCCGGCGACCGCGATGCGGTGGACCACCCCGTAGGGCCTGTCGTCCAGCCAGGCCCCTTCCAGAATCCGGTGATACACGGGCTCGTCCTCCTGGGCGAAATAGAAGACGCCCAGGATCTCGTCCCCCTCGACGCAGACATGGCTCTTGCCAGTCTCGATGTCTCCTAGGACCGTCTCCCGGGAGGGATAGCCATTAGTCCATTGATGGGGATTGCCGCTGTCCGCCATGAAGGCCCTCGCGGCGGCGTAGATCGCCATAGCCGCGTCCATGTCCTCCAGGCCTGTCTTCCTAATCTCCACGCCTATCCTCCTGCCAAGGCCTAGATCCCTTAGTTTCGGTTGTCCCCCAGGACAACCTTAAAGCGCAGGGAAGCCGACCTTCCCCGGTCATCGGTGGCCCGTAGGGAGAATTCCCCGGGCCGGGGCTTCCAGAAAAAGGCCTGGCCCGGAGGGACAGAGCCCAGGAAGGAATCGTCCAGGAACCAGAATACCCGGCTTGCGTCCGAAGGCACCACACAAAGAAGTGGCAGCTCGATCTCGACGCCCTTGGGGTCATACCGCAGGATGTACTCGCTCCGGGCCAGGGGAGACTGGATCTGGGGAACCGTCCCCGCCTCCCGGCCCGCCTCCCCGGATTCCCCTTGCGCAAAGGGCGGGGGCTGGCGCCGGGGCAGGCCGGCCCGGGCAAAGAGGGCCATCAGGTCCGAGGGCCAGACTTCCATCACCTCCCTCCTGGTCCGGCCCTCCAGGGCCGTCCTCCGCCGCAGTCCGGTGAGGGTGTCCACGAGGACTTCCTGGTGGACAGCGCAGCGGTCGATGGGCGAGGTCCCGGGGATAAACCAGGTTTCCTCCGTCCGGGGACAGAGCTCGGTGGGTATGGCCCCCGAGGCCGCGCAGACCTTGACCCGCGCGAGGCCCGGGGGCCTCCTCTCCCAGGGGGCCTCGCTAAAGTCCAGGCCTCCCGCGTTGAGGCCATCCAGGACCTCAAACATGAGGGGCGCCGCCGCGGTGAGGCCCACAAAGGCGGGATTGCTCGTGCCGTCAAAATTGCCCACCCAGACGGCCAGGACATAGGGCCCGGAAACCCCCACGGACCAGGCGTCCCTGAAGCCTATGGAAGTCCCGGTCTTCCAGGCGCAGTCCGGATGGATCCGACTCGAGGCCAGCACGGTCTCAGAGATTTCCGGCCGGGGCTTTTCCCTCAGGATGTCCAGGACGAGCCAGGCGGCCTCAGGACCGAGGAGGCTTGGGGCGCGGTCCCGGCCCGTGCCGGCCCTGGCCCCGCGGGCGGGGGCCACAACCTCGCGGACCGGGAGGTAGCTGCCCCCCCGCGCCAGCATGGCGTAGAGGCCGGCCAGCTCCTTCATGCTCAGCTCCGCCGTGCCCAGGATGAGGGAAAAGCCATACCAGTCCCGGGGCTTGAGCCTGGATATCCCGGCCTTGGCCAAGAGGTCGTGGAGGTCGGGGTTGGCCACCTTGTCCATCAGCCAGACCGCGGGCACGTTGCGGCTCCGGATCAGGGCCTCCTTGGCCGTGAGGGGGCCCTCGAAATCATTGTCAAAGTTGTCCGGGTTATAGCCGGAGAAGTGGATGGGGGCGTCCTTGAGGACGGTCATGGGATGGATCACCCCCTGCTGGATGGCCAGGCCATAGAGAAAGGGCTTGAGGGCCGAGCCCGGGGACCGCAGGGCCTCGCAGCCGTTGACCTGGCCCTCGATCGCGCTGTCATAGAAGTTAGCCGAACCCACCTCGGCCAGGACTTCCATGGTCCTCGAGTCGAGGAGGAGGGCCGAGGCGTTGTGGATGCCCTCGGGGGCGTGGCGCTCGACATAGGAGGCGAGGATAGCCTCGGCGCGGGCCTGGAGATCCCGGTCGATAGTCGAGTCGATCCGGGGAGGCCGCGCCGCGCCTCGGGGAGTCCGGGCCAGGAGGGAGTCCACGAGGTGGGGGGCCGCAAAAGGGAAGCTGGCCGCGAGCCTGATGGGCAGGGAAAACTCCCCGGCCTTGGCCCGGGCTTCCGGGTGGCGGCGGCACCAGGCCCGGTAGAGGCGGTCCCTCGCCGCAAGGAGCCCAGGATCGCCGGCCTTGTCCAGGGAAGTCCAGGGCTTTTGGGGAAGGGAGGCCAGGAGGAGGGATTCCGAAAGCGCAAGTGAGGCGAGGGGCCGGCCAAAGTAGGCCAGGCTCGCGGCCTCAAAGCCCTCGATATTGCCCCCGCAGGGAGCCCGGGACAGGTAGGCCTCGAGGATCTGGGCCTTGGTGTAGAGGCGCTCCAGGCGCAGGGCGTCCCAGGCCTGGCGGAGCTTGCCCGCGGGGCTCCCCGTGTCATAGGCCCCGGCGATGCGGGCCAGCTGCATCGTGATCGTCGAGGCTCCGGCCCGGTAGTCCCGGGCTACGGTGGAGTGCCAGGCGGCCTTGGCCAGGGCCAGGGGATTGACCCCGGGATGGTACCAGAACCAGCGGTCCTCCTTGAGGAGGAGGGCCTCCACAAAGTCCGGAGGATAGGCCGAGAGAGGCGAGGCTACCCGGTAGCGCCCGTCCGCGGCCAGGCTGAGGCGGAGGAGCCGCCCCTTGCGGTCATAGACTGCCGTCGAGCCCGGGGCCTCGAGCCTCCCCCGGAGGGGAAGCGCAAGGCCCACGAGGCCGAGGCAGAGGAGGAAGAGGAGGCCGGCCCCCAGGGCCGCCCTCCCCCGCCCCATAGAAGGCCCGACCGCGGCCCTCACTTGCCCGGGGCTTCCACGACGAGGCTTGCGCCCGCGGGCACAAGGGTCCAGGTGTCAAGATCGTACATCGCCTCGGCATAGGCCGGGGGCAGGGCAAAGGAGCCTGAGACCGTGGGCTTCAGGGAATAGACAAAGTCCTTAGCCTTGTCGTCCACGTCGCAGAAGACAAGGAGCCTATCCTCCCGGGCCTCCACAAAGGCCGGCACGAGGGAGCCCTTGCCTATGGAGGCGTCGGCGCTGGCCTCCCGGGCCAGCTCAAAGCCCGAGGGGAAGAGGTCCACAATGGCCACGCTTTCCACCCTTGGCCTGGCCCGGTCCGTCGTCCGGATCCTAAGGTGGACCTGGATCTCCTCGCCCAGCCTGATCCGCGCGAGGGCCTTGCCCGAGGCGTCGGTGTATTCCCGGATCACCTCGAGGCCGTGGCGCTCAGCCGCCGCGGGCAGGGCGGTGTCAAAGCCCGCCTCCACGACCTGCCAATAGAGGGGCCGGGCCGTCTTCTCGCTGAAGCGCAGGGCCGTGGTGCCATAGCTCGGCTCGGCCCGGAGGATGCCCTCGCCCTGGAGGGCCAGGGCCTTCCAGGCCCCGGCGGCGTCCTTGGCCTCCACGCCGGCCTTGTCCTGGGCCATCCCGGCGGTGGCCCGGGAATAGGAGGCCAGGGCCAGGATCGTATAACTTGAGGAAAGGCTGTTGTAGCGGGACTCCGCCACCAGGCTCGCCATGGAGTCCAGGGCCGAGGCCGCGATGCTCGCCTGCAGGGAGGGCACGTGGCGGGAGGCCATGTAGAGGCAGATGGCCGCCGAGGAGAGGTCCGAGTAGTGCCAGTCCGCCGTCCGGCCCTTGCCGGCAAAGGCGGCGGAGAGGAGGCTTGTGGCCTCGGAGCCCTGCTGCATGAGGGCATAGGCCCCGGAGAGCCAGGCCCCCACGGGCCCCTTGCGCCAGTCCTTGGGCAGGGACTTGGCCCCCAGGAGAGCATTGATGTTGGTGGTGGTCACCACCCCCATCCGGGTCAGGACATAGATGGCGTAGGCGCTCGAGCCCGGATCGGTGTAAGTCCCGCCCTCCCCGGCGCCGGCGGCCAGGGCCTTGAGGGCCTCGGTCCCGGACTGGAAAAGGCCCTTATCCACAGGCAGGCCAGCCTCGTAGGCCTCGACGAGGAAGTGCATGGCATAGGCGGTGATAAAGGAAGGCCCGTCGGACTTGGCCGACCAGAGGCCAAAGCTGCCGTCCTCGGCCTGGCGGGCCGCGAGAACCCTCTGGGCCACCTGGAAGGCCGCCAGGGACTCCTTGTCCCCGACCTTGAAGTCGCCCCCGGCCCCCAGGCCCCGGAGGGCTATGACCGGGAAGGCCTTGGAGAGGATCTGCTCGGTGCAGCCGTAGGGGTATTTTTCCAGGTAGTCGAGGAGGCCCACCGAGAGGCCCAGGGGGAGGTAGGAGACCGAGGCGCTGAGCTTACGGAACTCAGGATAGGTCTTCCTCGTGAGGGGGACCTCCTTTTCTCCTTTGAGGAGCTTGCCCGAGGAGAGGCTCACCCGGTAGGGCATGGGGGGGCGGAGGCTTATGCTCTCCGCTACGGCCGAGCTAAAGGCCCCGCCGGAGGCCACAAAGCGCAAGCTAGCCTCCCCGAGGCTCCCGGCCTTGACCCGGAGCTTGAAGAACCAGGTGCCTTCCTCTCCGCGCTTGAGGGCCGCGTCAACGCCGGCGGGAGAGAGGAGCTCGAAGGCCGGTCCGGCCTCAAGGCTGAGCCTGACCGGCAGGGCCACGGCCGCCGCCTTGGCATCCGCGGGGGCCACGTCGCTCATCACGCTTACCCCAACCTCAAACTCGTCCCCTGGGCCCAGGACCGTAGGCACGTTGGGGGTTATCACAAAGTTGTTGCGCACAACGCATGACTTTTCCGCCGTGCCCAGGGCGTCGTCGGAGACCACGACGGCAAAGACCTTGATGGTCCCGTTGAACCAGTCAGGGACCTTGTACTCATAGAGGCGCTGCTCGGGGCCGGAGTCCATGATGCCCGACCAGAAGACCACGGGGGGCTTGTTCTTGCGCTTGAAGGGGTTGATCGCCCGGCCCAGGCCGTCGTCGTCCCCGCCCATCGCGGAGACCTGGCGGATGATCGAGTACTCAGGCAGGACCAGGTCGAGGATCTGGAGGCTGTCCACCTCGAGGGCCCGCTTGCGGAAAAAATGATCCAGGGGCCGGGGGCTCTTGTAGCGGGCCACCTGGAGAATGCCCTCGTCCACCCCAAAGACCACGATCCTGCCCGGCCGGGCGGTGCGGTAGCCTAGCTTGAGGGTCGAGGCCCCGGGTAGCTCCGGGGGCACCGTGAGCTCGACCTTGTTGGTCCTCCGCTCCCGGCTGATTGAGAAAGGCGCCACTCCATAGCTTAAGGGGCTGGCGTAGATCTCCTTGGAGTCGATGGCCCGCAGGAAGGAGACGTTGACATAGGCCGTGCCGTCGAGGCCCTCGGGGACGGTGATGGTCTGGACCGAGGCGTTGGTGGAGGCGTGGAACCAGGTCCAGGCGTAGACCCGGTCCCGCTCGATGGTGATCAGGCCCGAGCCCGTGTAGGGGGCGACCACGTTGATGGAGATCTTCTGGCCCGGGGCATAGTCGCCACGGTCGAGCCTCACCTGGAGCTCGGCGTTCTTGTCCAGGGAGCGGGCCAGGTTGCCCGTGCCCGCGACGGTGTAGCGGACGCTGGAGACCTTGGTGCCCGAGGAGTCGAGGAGGGTCACGATAAAGTCCCCGGCCTGGCCCGTGGGCAGGTCGAGGCCCGTCCCCGAGGCCGATATGGGGAAGTCCCGGTCGACCACCGTCAGGAGCTTTTCCACCGAGCGGTAGTGGTAGAGCTTGTCCGCCCCCTTCTCGAGGACCGAGACATAGCGGGACTCCTCCACCTTGAGCCTCGCTCCGGGGAGGGCCACGGCCTTGGATGCGGCGTCCACGGCCACAAAGGCCAGCCTGCGCGGGGAGGCGAGGGAGACATAGGAGAGGTCCCCGTCGGCCTTCCAGCCCACGATGGACGAGAGGGGGGAGACGGTCACCGAGGTGTCGGTGCTCACCCCCCGGCCGCCCTCCTTCTCCCGGCCCTCGACGCTCACCCGGAGGTTGAAAGTGGCCTTGTCAAAGCGCGCCAGGTCGACGGGGAAGCTCGCCTTGCCCGAGGCGTCTGTCACCGCGCTGCCGATCCCGTCCTCAAAGGACTTTTCCGTGGTAAAGGGATCCTGGAAGCGGTAGTCCTCAAAGCCCTTGAGCCGGGGGCTCGCGGGGCTCAGGGAGAGGCGGGCCGTGACCGTGTTGCCCGCCGCGGGGGTGCCAAAAAGGTTCATCAGGGAGACCTCGGCGTGGAGGTCCTTGAGGGGAATCCAGGCGAGGCCGGAGTCCTCGGGCACCCGGGCCCGGATGGCGAGGCGGTCGGGGCGGAACTCCTCGACCTTGATGGAGGTCGAGCCGAGGAGGCGCTTTTCCTCCTTATCCCGGGCCAAGTAAACCTTGACCTCGTACTTGCCCGTGGGGGCCGAGTCGAGGCTGGCCCAGGAGAATTCCTCGAAGCCCGAGGCCGAGAGGACGAGGGGCCTTCGCTGGAGCTCGACCCCCCGGGGATCCTCGACGCAGATCTCGAGGGGGAGGCCCTTGAGCTGCCTCTCCCAGGATCCTGCCTTCACAATTATGCCTATATGGGCCTCGTCCCCGGGGCGGTAGATGCCCCGGTCGGAGAAGAGGAAGGCGTCCAGGAAGCCCGGATCGGCGCTGCCGTGGAGGCCCCCCGTGTCAAAGCGGGAGTAGTTGAGGAAGCGGCCCCGGCCCTCCACGGGGAGGAAGGACATGTCGCCGCCCTTCTTGACCGCAAAGACCTCGGCCTTCTTCTCCCTCACATAGGAGTCGAGGCGGGGGATAAAGGCGTGGCCCGAGGCGTCCGTCGTGGCCGAGAGGTCCACGAGGCCGTTCTTGCCCACGACCTCGACGGTGGCGCCGGCCACGGGGCTGCCCGAGTGCACGGACTGGACAAAGAGGTCGTAGCCCACCTCGGCGTTGCGCTTGACGAGGATGCCTAGGTCGGTGACCAGGATAAAGCGCCGGGTGGAAGGGCCGATGGCCTGCTTCTTGACCGGGTCGTACTCGGAGACCTTGAGGTAGAAGAGGCCGTAGCGGAGCCGGGGGTCGGCCTCCCGCTCGAGGTACTTGTTGAAGTCAAAGGAGAAGTACTGGACCTTGCCGGGCTCGAGCCTGCGCAGGGTCCGGGTCTCCTCGTAGATGGAGGAGATGTTCTCGATCCCGAAGTCCCAGGCCTCGAAGGAGGGGCTTGAGTAGTCCCCGTCGGTCTGGGTGACAAAGTGGTTGACCTGGTCGGGGATGATGCGCCCCACCTCGAAGACCACATGCTCCATGTCGTTGGCGTAGAGGGAGACCGTGCGCTCCCCGGCCATGGAGAGGATCGAGCCCTCGTACATGATCCGGACTTCCCGGGGGATGTCCTCCAGGGGGATGACCTCCTCAAAGCCCTTTTTTGCCTTGTAGCCCCCGGTGAAATCCAGGTTGCCCGCCACCTTGACGTAGATCGACCGCTTGGAGGGGGCGTCGAAAGAATAGCTGATGGTCTTGGCGAAGCTGCCCTCGATGGGGAGGGTCTCGAGCCGGGCCTCCTGGGAGGCCGCGAGGACGGCCTTGTCCACCTCCTCGGGGCTCCACTGGTGGTTTTCCTCGGCCTCATGGCCGGGGCCGGCGGGCCTGTCCTTGGGGAGGATCCAGACCTGGAGGGCCTTGGTGAGGACCTCGGGCCTTATGCCCATGGTCGCGGAAAAGACAAGGACCCGCTTGTACTCGTAGCTCTCGGTCCTGATGATCGAGGTCTCCGCGGACTCGATCCGGGCCGAGTCATAGCGGCCCGGGACCCTGACCTTGGCGGAGAGCTCGTGGCGCTGGGCATTGCCCCCCACGGCGGGGCCATAGCCGCCCCGGACCGCAAAGGAGACATCGTAGGCCTCCTCGGGGACGGCCAGGGGGGCCGTGACGATAAAGGCCGAGCGGCCGGCCTCGTCAAAGCCCACAGTGTAGTCACCCTTGACCTTGACGGCCTTTTTGAAGGCCTCCCGGTCCACGGGATAGGTGAAGTCCAGGGCTAGGCGGGCCCGGAGGACGTCCGGGGCCGTGGGCTCCACGTAGAGCTCCGAGGAGGCGACCTTGGCCTCGAAGGCCGGGGTCGAGAAGCTGGCCGAGTATTGGCGGAGCCTGACGAGGTCCGAAAAGAGGCCCTTGTCGAGGCTGAGCCTAAAGTCCTGGCCGATGGGCCAGGGGGCGCTGGGGAAAAAGTCCAGCTCCTCCCCGCTCGACCAATACCACTTGCCCTGGAGGGCCGGGCTCAAGGTTATGCCCGAGGTAACTTCCTTGCCCGCCAAATCCATCTTGGCCACCGAGGTGTCAAAGCTCAGGCGGAGGGGCTGGGGCCGGGTCTCCTCGGGATCCGGGAGGCCCGGGGTGGAGAGGCTAAAGCCCACGGCCTTGGAGCGGGGCAGCAGGACCCCGAATACGAGGCCCAGGATGGCGAGGAGGAGGACGCCGCCCCCAACAAGGAAGGGCAGGAGCCTGGGTTTCTTCCGGGGGAGGGCCTGGCCTTCGGCCCTGGCCTCCCGGGCTGGGGCGGTCTTTGCTGGGCCTTTGGCCTTGGCTGGGCGGGCAGGCTTGGGCCTGGCCCAGGTAGGCGGCGTATAGCGGAGCGAAAGCTCACCAAAGATCCTGGCAAAGAAGGCGGCGATTTTTTTAGGCATTTTTCCCTCCGGACCTAAGGAGAATACCGCAACCCGTATTCAGTGCCACCGAAATTGTGTATGGATTTTCCGATTCCACCCTGGCTTGACGGAAAGCTCATTTTAATTTATTTTAACGCTGTAATGAATTACAACGAAGCCTTTATCCCCGCCCCCATCCTCCGGATCGAGGACCCAGAGGTCCTAAAAGTCCTAATCCATCCCCTCCGCAGCCGTATCCTAGGCCTCCTTGGCCCCCAGGCACGGACGGTCAAGGAATTGGCCTCTGAGCTGGACCTTGCGCCAAGCCACCTCTATTACCACACCAAGCTCCTCCTCAAGGCCGGCCTTATCGTGGCGGTCGGAGAAAGGCGCCTGGGCAATCTGACAGAAGCCAGCTATCGGGTGGCGGCCCTGGATTTTGACGCCTCCCCCATCCTGGGCTCCAAGGAGGGCGGACGCTCGGCCTTTGAGGCCCGGATCGCCTCGATAGCCGACCTGATGGCTTCCTCGATCAAGGCCTCGGCCAGGGATATGGCCTCCCTTCTCGAGGGTGCGGAGGAAAGGCCCAAAAAAGAGGGAGGGGGACCAAGCCTGGTCCTCCGCATGGCCGAGGCCCGGCTTGGGCCCGCGGCCTATGAGGATTTCAGCCGCCGCCTTATGGCCCTGATGGATGAATTCTCGGCCCTGCCCCTCGAGCCGGAGGAGTCCGAGGGCGAGGAGATCCGCAACTATGTCCTCAATCTGGGCTTCTACCCCCAGGCCGGCTCGACTAAAGCGAAGGAATAGGCATGCAAGAAAACGTGACCGAGCCTGCCTCGAGCCAGGCCAAAAGCCTCCGGCCTTTCCTCCTCATCTGGAGCGGCCAGCTCGTCTCCATGCTGGGCACGGGGCTCTCGAGCTTTGGCCTCCTCGTCTGGCTCCTCTCCACAACCCGGGAGGCCACGCCCTACGCCCTCGCCTTCCTCACGGCCACCCTGCCGGGCATCCTCTTTGCCCCCGCCGCGGGCCACCTGGCGGACCGCCGGGACCGGCGCCTGGTGATGATCGTCGCCGACTCCTTCGACGCCCTGATCACCCTCGCGGTGGCCATCCTGGTCTTCACGGAAGCCCTCCGGCCCTGGATGGTCTATATCCTCACCTTCCTCTCCTCCACGAGCCAGACCTTCCAGGAGCCGGCCTGGTCGGCGGCGGTGCCCAGCATCGTGCCCCGGGACAGGCTGGACCGGGCCAATGGCCTTGCAAGCCTCTCCCAGGCCCTGGCCTCCCTCATCCCTCCGCTCTTGGCGGGCCTGCTCTTTTCCGCCATCGGCCTCAAGGGCCTCCTCGTGATCGACTTTGTCACCTACTTTTTCGCCCTGGGCGGGATCCTCCTCGTCCGCCTGCCCCGGATCCAGGCCACCGAAGCCCCGGGGACCGAGGGGAAAAGGGCCACGATCCTGGGGGATGCCCTCTTTGGCTTCCGCTACATGGCGGGGATCAAGGGCATGCTGGGACTCGTCTGCTATTTTGCCTTTGTCAACTTCTGCCTCAATTTTGCCATGGTCCTCCTGGGGCCCATGGTCCTCCCCGCCGGAGGGAGCGCGGGCCTGGGCATAGTCCAGAGTGTCTTTGGCCTTGGTGCCCTGGCCGGAGGCCTGGCCGTCGCGGTGTTCGGGGGACCCAGGAAAAACCGCATTCCCTTCCTCGTGGCCTGCCTGGGTGTCGCGGCCCTGGGGGTGATGGCCGCGGGCCTCCGCCCGGGCCTGGCCTGGGCGGGGGCGGGGGTCTTTTTGATGATCTTCGCGATCCAGGTCGGAGGCGCCGCCTCCCAGAAGGTCTTCCAGACAAGGATCGAGGCAGGAGCCCAGGGGAGGACCAAGGCCGCCCGGTCCATGCTCTCCACCTCCCTCATGCCCCTGGCCTTCCTGTCCGCGGGCCCCCTCGTGGACAGGCTCGCGGGGCCGGCCCTCCTCCCCGGGGGAAGCCTATCCGCAAGCTGGGTGGGCCGGATCCTCGGCCTGGGAGAGGGCCGTGGCGCCGGCCTCCTCTTTGTGGTCTCCGGGACGGTCCTCCTCATAGTCACCCTGGCCGTCCTGGCCTCTCCGGGCATCCGGCGCCTCGAGGCCCCTCTCCCGCCTTGCCCAGGCTCCCCGGACGGGGTATGAATACTAAGAAGGAGCCCCCATGCCCAATGACTTCCTGAGCGCGAGCCTGGGCCAGAACAGCCTCCAGGACTGGCTCATCGCCCTGGCCATCGTCGCCGGCTCGATCCTTGTCTCCCGCCTCCTCTACCTGGTCTCCACCAAGGGGATCAAGAAACTCATCAAGAAGGCCCGGGGCCATCTCCTCCATATCCTCGTGGACATGCTCGAGGAGCCCCTGGCCCTGGGCCTTGTGATCCTTGGCTTCTTTTACGCCCAGCGGCGCCTCCACTTCGGCGAGGCCGTGGACGCCACCTTTGGCAAGGTAATAGCCTTTGTGGCCATCCTCGACCTGACCTGGGCGGTGGCCCGCCTCCTGGACAGCCTGGTCCAGGAATACCTCGTCCCCCGGGTGGCCTCGAGCGAGTCCAAGCTCGACGACCAGCTCCTGCCCATCGTGCGCAAGGTCTCGGGCATCCTGATCTGGATTGTCGGCGGGGTCCTCGCGATCAGCGACGCGGGCTACAACGTGGGCGCCATCGTGGCCGGCCTGGGCATCGGCGGCCTCGCCTTCGCCTTTGCCGCCCAGGAGACGATCGCCAACCTCTTTGGAGGGGTCACGATCTTTGTGGACGCACCCTTCCGGATGGGGGACAGGATCAAGGTTAACGGCTTTGACGGCTGGGTGAGGGAGATAGGGCTACGGACCTCCAAGCTCGAGACCCTGGACGGCCGCCGCCTGACCATACCGAATTCGGCCTTTTCCAAGAGCGTGATCGAGAACGTGAGCTCCGAGCCCGCCACCAAGGTGGTCGAGACCATAGGCCTCGCCCTGGCCACGGAGGCGGCCAAGGTAGAGGAGGCCCTGGCCATTCTGCGGGCCATCATCGAGGCCGATCCCGAGCTTGAGGCCAACTCCATGGCCTTTTTCTCGGATATAGCCGAGTCCGCCCTCAGCCTGAGCCTGGTCCTGTGGATCACCAAAGGCGCCGATTTGGCCCTCGTCCGGTCCCGGGTCAATCTGGCCGTCCTGAGGGGCTTTTCCAAGGCTGGTATAGAGTTGGCCCTCCCCACGAGGCTGAATCTGAGCCCGGGAAAGGGAAACTGAAACCCTGGTATCAGCCCTCGAAACGAATTTGCCCTTCCCTGCCGCTTCCGGCGGGGAAGGGAGGGGTTTTATCCTAAGCCTTTGACATATTGAATAAATATCCTTTTCTACCTATCATTAAGGCGGCTCAGGACTAGAGCCGCCAATCCCCACCTACACGTCTCCCAAGGAAATCGTATGTCAGATACGAAGAACATGGTGATGATCGATGGCAACACTGCCGCGGCTCATGTCGCCCACGCCCTAAGCGAAGTCATCGCGATCTATCCGATAACTCCCTCCTCCCCCATGGGCGAGGTCTCGGATGAATTCTCCGCCCAGGGCCGCAAGAACATCTGGGGCACCGTCCCCCAGGTCGTCGAGATGCAGTCCGAGGCCGGAGCCGCCGGCGCCGTCCACGGCGCCCTCACCTCCGGAGCCCTGACCACCACCTTCACCGCCTCCCAGGGCCTCCTCCTCATGATCCCCAACATGTACAAGATCGCCGGCGAGTGCACTCCCGCCGTCTTCCACATCGCCGCCCGGGCCATCGCCGCCCACGCCCTCTCCATCTACGGAGACCACCAGGACGTGATGGCCGCCCGCCAGACCGGCTGGGCCATGCTCGCCTCCAACAACGTCCAGGAAGTCATGGACACCGCCCTCATCGCCCACGCGGCGACCCTCGAGGCCCGAGTCCCCTTCCTCCACTTCTTCGACGGCTTCCGCACCTCCCACGAGGTGTCCAAGGTCGAGGAGCTCTCCTTCGAGGTCATGCGCCAGATGATCAGCGACGAGCTCGTCCGGGCCAACCGCGGCCGGGGCCTCTCCCCCGAGCGCCCAATGATCCGCGGCACCAGCCAGAACCCCGACGTCTACTTCACCGAGCGCGAGGCCTCCAACAAGCTCTACACGGCCGTCCCGGCCATCGTCGAGAAGGCGATGAACCAGTTCGCCAAGCTCACCGGCCGCCAGTACAAGCTCTTTGACTACGTGGGCGCCCCCGACGCCGAGCGCCTCGTGATCGTGATGGGCTCCGGCGCCGATGTCTGCGAGGAGACCTGCAAGTACCTCACAAAGCGCGGCGAGAAGGTCGGCGTCCTCAAGGTCCGCCTCTTCAGGCCCTTCTCCATCGAGCACTTTGTCAAGGCCATCCCCGCCACGGTCAAGACCATCGCCGTCCTCGACCGCACCAAGGAGCCCGGCTCCATCGGCGAGCCCATGTACGAGGATGTCCGCACCGCCATCGGCGAGGCCATGGGCAGCGGGAACGCCCCCTTCAAGGCCTGGCCCACCGTCATCGGCGGCCGCTACGGCCTGGGCTCCGCGGAGTTCACCCCCACCATGGCCAAGGCCGTCTTTGACGAGCTCAAGAAGCCCGCGCCTAAGGGCGAGTTCACCGTGGGCATCTACGACGACGTCACCAAGCTCTCCCTCGACTTCGACCCCAACTTCGAGGTCGACGACGACGGCACCATCGAGTGCCTCTTCTACGGCCTCGGGTCCGACGGCACCGTGGGCGCCAACAAGAACTCCATCAAGATCATCGGCGACGACACCCCCAACTCCGCCCAGGGCTACTTCTTCTACGACTCCAAGAAGGCCGGGACCTACACGATCTCCCACCTCCGCTTCGGGCCCAAGAAGATCGACAAGCCCTACCTGATCAGCAAGGCGAACTTTGTGGCCTGCCACAAGTTCTCCTTCCTCGAGAAGCTCGACATGGTCAAGAACGCCAAGAACGGCGGCGTCTTCCTCCTCAACAGCCCTTACCCGGCCGACAAGGTCTGGGACGAGGTCCCCGTCGAGGTCCAGAAGCAGATCATCGAGAAGAAGCTCAAGTTCTACGTGGTAGACGGCATGGCCATCGCGGAGAAGGCCGGCATGGGCTCCCGGGTCAACACCATCATGCAGACCGCCTTCTTCAAGATCTCCGGCGTCCTGCCCGAGGCCGAGGCCGTGAAGCTCGTCAAGAAGTACACGGAGAAGACCTATTCCCGGAAGGGCGCCGACGTCGTGGCCAAGAACATCGCCGCCATCGACCTGGCCCTCAACGAGATCCATGAGGTCAAGTACCCCGCCACCGCGAACGGCAAGCTCCACATGAAGAGCGCCGTCCCCGCGGACGCGCCCAAGTTCGTCAAGGAAGTCCTGGGCGAGATGATCGCCGCCCGGGGCGAGTACCTCAAGGTGGGCCAGCTCCCCCTGGATGGCACCTTCCCCACCGGGACGACCAAGTACGAGAAGCGCAACATCGCGGAGAAGATCCCCGTCTGGAACAGCGAGATCTGCATCCAGTGCGGCCAGTGCTCCATGGTCTGCCCCCACGCCGTCATCCGCCTCAAAGCCTATGAGCCCAAGTACGCCGAGGGCGCGCCCGCGACCTTCAAGTCCGTGGACGCCAAGGGCAAGGAGCTCGCCGGCCTCAAGGCCACCCTCCAGGTCGCGCCCGAGGACTGCACCGGCTGCGGCGCCTGCGTGAACATCTGCCCCGTCAAGGACAAGACCAACGAGGCCCGCAAGGCCATCAACCTCGAGCCCCAGATCCCCCTGCGGGAGAGCGAGGCCGCGAACTGGAAGTTCTTCCTCCAGATCCCGAACACCGAGGCCAAGTACCTCAACCTCACCCTGCCCAAGGGCATCGCGATGCGGGAGCCCCTCTTCGAGTTCTCCGGCGCCTGCGCCGGCTGCGGCGAGACTCCCTACATCAAGATGATGACCCAGCTCTTCGGCGACCGCGCCTTGATCGCGAACGCCACGGGCTGCACCTCTATCTACGGCGGCAACCTGCCCACGACCCCCTACACCACCCGCGCTGACGGCCGGGGCCCGGCCTGGTCCAACTCCCTCTTTGAGGATGCGGCCGAGTTCGGCTTTGGCATGAGGCTCGCGGCGGACAAGAAGGCCGAGTACGCCAAGGAGCTCCTGGTCGCAAAGAAGGGCTCCGGCGTGGACGCCGCCCTCGTGGACAAGATCCTCTCGAACCCCCAGAAGACCGACGAGGAGATCGACGCCCAGCGCGTGAACATCGAGGCCCTCAAGAAGGCCCTCGCCTCCTCCAAGGAAACCTGGGCTGTCGAGCTCTCCGACACCGCGGCGGACCTCATTCGCCGGTCCATCTGGACCTTCGGCGGCGACGGCTGGGCCTACGACATCGGCTACGGCGGCCTCGACCACGTCCTCGCCATGGGCCGGGACATGAACGTCCTCGTCCTGGACACCGAGGTCTACTCCAACACCGGCGGCCAGATGTCCAAGGCCACCCCGATCGGCGCCGTCGCGAAGTTCGCGGCCGCCGGCAAGAACATCGGCAAGAAGGACCTGGGGATGATGGCCGTCTCCTACGGCTACGTCTACGTGGCCCAGATCTGCATGGGCGCCAACATGGCCCAGACCATCAAGGCCTTCCGGGAGGCCGAGTCCTATGACGGCCCCTCCCTCATCATCGCCTACAGCCACTGCATCAACCAGGGCATCGACATGATGAAGGGCATGAACCAGGGCAAGCTCGCGGTCGAGTCCGGCGTCTGGCCCCTCTACCGCTACGACCCCAGGCTCAAGGCCGAGGGCAAGAACCCCTTCCAGCTCGACTCCAAGGAGCCGGACATGAGCAAGATCGAGACCTACGTCTGGAACGAGACCAGGTTCAAGACCCTGCGCGACGCCGATCCCGACCGGGCCAACGCCCTCCTCGGGAAGAGCAAGGCCTCCGTGGAGAGGAAGTACAAAGAGTACCGCTACCTGGCCGACAGGCCGTTCTAGGCGATCCCGGGCCGATAGGCCGGGATCGCTCCTCCGGCTTGAACCTGGCCCGCTTGCGCGGGCAGGTTAAGCTGGAGGGGAGCCAAAATAAAAATGCTGTCCCCCAAGGGGCAGCATTTTTATTTAGTGGCGGAGAGAGCAGAGAAGAAGGAAGGGGAGTACTGCCTGGGCCGCGGCGCTACACGGGCGGCCGCCACTTGTGCGTAGGGTTTCAGGAAGCTCTACGGAGGTACACGATGGCCAGGAATGACGACATATTAAATCGACAAAACGCTGACGATGCCCGAAGGTACGATGAGCTTATAACAAAGGCCTTTGCCGCCAAGCGCAAAATCGAATCCGGGTTCCTTGAGTTGGCTGAGAGTATCGCTGAAATCTGCAAGACCAGGCTATATCGACTTAAATACAAGACTTTCGCCGAGTTCTGAGAAGAAGTACTGGGGCTTTCCCGACAGACGATCTAGGTCTACCTTAGTATCCTCCAGCTTGTGGCCCGCTATGGCGCATTCATTGACCGGGATCGGGCTATCGCTTTTGGGCATAAGAAGATGCGGCATATCACCGAAGGCATCAATGCCCTCTACGGAAATCGAGGCGATCATCGAGGATGTGCTTGGGCCATAAGTTAGTCGCACCGGTGCGACAAACTGAAGAAACAATTAATGGTAGATTCGGCTATAAGCGATCCTGCACGGACACGGGTCTATCAGGGCTAATTGCGTGCTGTCCCCCCTTGAGGGGAATATGGTCCGTCCCCGCGCCAGCGTTATGGCCTTGGCTTGAGGAGCGGGAGGAGCGAGAGCCCTTAGTAGCTCATTGTGTCGAGAGTATTCATGCACTCCTTGGATCAGGCGCCGAAGAATCCCTTTAAGCCCCCGGGCCCGTTAGGCCACGATAGGCGGCGGCGCGCTCGGCGGCAAAGCGGTCCGGACTGTCGTTCCGGGCATAGCCCAGGCTCCTTTTTGGGCGGCCGGCGAATTCCACAAAGCGGCGAGGGCCCTCGAGCCAGGCGGCCAGGGCATCAGCCAGGCGGTCGAGGCCGGCCTCGCCGCCAGGGCCTTGCAAGGCGCACTCCCAGACGATGGCCACCCGCCAGCCTAGGGCCTTAAGCTCGCCCACAACCCGCCCGTCCCTGGCCCGGTTGCGCTCTATCTTGGCCCGCCAGAAGTCCACGTTGCTTTTCGGCAAGCGGAAAAAGGGACAGTCGTGGCCGTGCCAGAAGCAGCCATGGACAAAAATGACGGCCCCGTGCCTCGTCAGTTTGAGGTCGGGCCGGCCCGGCAGGTCCCGGGCATCGATCCGGTAGCGAAAGCCCCGGGCATGGAGGGCCCGGCGGAGGACGAGCTCCGGAGCGGTGTCCCTTCCCCGGATGGCCGCCATGACCCGGCTCCGGGCCTCAGGGGAGAGCTTGTCCACTCAGGCCAATCCAGGAGACAGGGGCGATTGGAAATCGCAAGTTCCTTGTTGCCATAGAAGGTCTCCTTGCTCGCCCAAGCCCGGCGCCGCAGTTATTTCCGGGACGGTTTCTTGGGCGTAATGCAGGTCTCCCTTAGCCCTCCACGACCCGGTTCTTCCCTCCGGCCTTGGCCGCGAGGAGGGCCGTGTCGGCCCGGCGCACGAGGTCCTCGAAGGCCTCCCCCGGGGCCATCTGGGCGACACCCACGCTCGCGCTGACCGGGATGGCAAGTCCGGCTTTCCCCAGGTCCTCGATGGCCAAGCGGAGCTTTTCCGCGACCTTGGCGGCATCGGCCAGGGAGCAGCCGGAGAAGAGGACCAGGAACTCCTCCCCGCCCCAGCGGCAGAGCACGTCCGAGCCCCTGATGGCCCCGGTGGTGGCGTCGACGAAGGCCTTGAGGACCTGGTCGCCCACGAGGTGGCCGTGCTGGTCGTTGATCGCCTTGAAGTCGTCGATATCCAGCATGGCGACCGAGATGGGCATGCCGCTCCGCCTCGAGGCGGCCAGGGCGTGATCGCACATCGCGCTAAAGGCCAGGCGGTTCAGGGCGCCCGTGAGGGGATCGAGGGAGGCGCTGAGCTCGAGGCGGGACTGGTAGCGGTCGATGGTCGCCGTGGCCAGGAGGAGGACGGCGAGGACGATGAGAAAGGCCAGGGCGAGGTTGAAATAGAGGGCATTCCTCGCGCCGGCGACCCTCCCGGCCTCCTGGGTCTCCACGAAGAGGTACCAGGAAAGCTCGGGGATCCACCTCACATGGAGGAGTATCCTCTTCCCGGCGTCGGTGTAGCGGTAAGAGCCTCCTCCCTCCCTCATCGCCTGGGCCGCGACCGCCTTGAGGGCGGGCCGGTCCTCCATCCGGGAAGCCTGGCGGTCCCCGGAAAGGCCGCCGGCCACGATGCGGCGGTCCTTGTCCACAAGGTAGACGGCGGTCCCGTGCTCGGTGCGGAAGGTCTCCATGAGGCTCCCGATAAAGGCGACCGGGAGGCCTAGGCCAGTGGCGCCGACAAAGCGCCCCGACCTGTCCACCATGCGGTAGTTGATAAAGACGGTCATCGTGTCGGCGCTGGCCAGGTCGGGATCGACATTGAGCTCGTAGGGGGCCTTGAGGTCCTTGACGCGGAAATACCAGGCATCCCGGGCCTCGTCCTCGGCGACGGTCTTCAGGATGCCGCCGGGATAATAGTAGCGGCGGCTCTTTTCAGACACGACAAAGGAGGAGAGGGCGCTGTAGCGGGCCTTGATGCCCTGGAGGTAGCGGGAGATCGCCGGCAGGTCCGTCTCCCCTTCTGAGATCCAGTCGAGGAGGAAGGAGTCCGAGGCCATCACCGAGGAGACCAGGACGGGGGTGACCAGGTCCTTCTGGATCTTCGCGTAGATGGAGTCGGCGGCGATGGGGAGGGAGTCCCGCTCGATGGAGACGACAATGGCGGTCCTGGCGGCGCGATAGGCGAAGATGCCCGACACGACAAAGCCGCCCATGATGAGGGCCGCGACAATCAGGAGGAGCTTCCGCTTTTCCCCAAGGCCGGAGTGGGCATGGCCATGGTGCTCGGTCAAGGCTGGCCGCCTTAGGCCTTGCCCAGCTCCTCCACCAGGGTCCTCACGCACTTCATGAAGCGCCCCACCGAGGCTATGTGGACGGCCTCGTCCGGGGAGTGGGGAAAGCGGATCGAGGGGCCGATGGAGATCATGTCGAGGCCCGGATAGGTCTGGCGGATGAGGCTGCACTCAAGGCCCCCGTGGGTGGCCCGGGCATGGGCCTCCTCGCCCCGGCAATCCCTCCAGACCCGCAGGGCCGTGGACAGGAGGGGGCTCGCGAGGTTGGGCGACCAGGCCGCGAGCTCGGGGCGGAGGTCGACTTCCGCCCCCGCGGCCTTGAGCAGGGTTTCGATCCGGGCCACAAGCTCGATCCTTTCAGGGTCAAAGGCGGCCCGGACGAGGAGCTTGCCCTCAATCGCGAGGCCCTCCCCTCCCTGGACATCCGAGGCAGGCAAGGCCGCCGTGGCGAGGGCGCCAAGGTTGCTCGAGAGGCGGGCCACATCCTCGAGGCCTTCGAGGAGGGAAAAGCAGCCGTCCGGGAGGGCGGCGAGGGCCTTGAGGATCCGGGCTGAGGACGCCGCGTCAAGGCAAAGCCCAGGCGCCGCGGCCGGAGCGACCTCGACCTTGAGGCCCGGGTCGGTCCCGGAGAAGCCGGCCACTATGCCCGAACTCCGGGCCGCAAGCCTGGCCCCGGTCTCCTGGCTCCGGCCCTGGGGCAATCCCACGATCGCCCGGGCCTCCCGGGCGATCGCGTTGGCCAGGGAGCCCCCTCCCAGCTCGCCCAGGATGAGGTATTGGGCCTCGGGGCCAAGGAGCTCCAGGAGGACATTGATCGCGTTGGCCCGGCCTAGGTGGATGTCTCCCCCCGAGTGGCCTCCCCGGCCGCCGGAGACCTTGAGCTCCAGCCAGGCCAGGCCCGGGGGCGGGGCAACGGCCCTATCCTTGAAGACAAAGTGGACCCGCCTGCTGCCGGCGCTGCCCACTCCCACCTCGTTTTCCATTTCGCCGTCGAGGTTGAGGAGGATCCGGCCCTGGAGGAGGCCCGGGGCCAGGTCGTGGGCCCCGCCCATCCCGTCCTCCTCGTTCAGGGTGAGGAGGAGCTCCAGCGGGCCATGGCGCAGGAGGGGGTCCTCGAGGAGGGCAAAGCCCGCGGCTACGCCTATGCCGTCGTCGGCGCCCAGGGTTGAGCCGGTGGCCCGGAGCCACTCGGGCTCGGCGGGGTCGAGGCGGGGCCGAATAGGATCCCTGAGGAAATCATGGCCCGAGTCCCCGGTCTTCTGGGGGACCATGTCGAGGTGGGCTTGGAGGATAATCCCGGGACTGTCCTCGAGGCCGGGGCTCGCGGGCTTCCGGACTATGACGTTGCCTGCGGCGTCCCGCAGGGCCTCGAGGCCCGAGCGCCGGGCCCGCTCCACCGCCCAGGTGGCCAGGGCCTCCTCGTGGTGGGAGGGGTGGGGTATGGCGCAGATCTCAAAAAAGGCCTGCCAGACCTCCCTCGGCTCAAGTTCCAGGCTGTCTCCCATAGTTGCCTCCCTCCGGTCCCCATGCAGTATCCTAGAGGTGTAGCATAAACCCAAGGAGCTTCCTATGAAATTCTGCTGGACTACCCTCACGGTCGCCGACCTCGACGCCTCCCTCGCTTTCTATACCGAGGTGGTAGGCCTCTCTGTGGACCGGCGGATGAAGCCCTCTCCGGAGATGGAGCTCGCCTTCCTGGGTTCGGGGGAGACGAAGCTCGAGTTGATCCGCGACACCCGGGCCCCGGCCTCAGGCATGGGCGGGGCCATCTCCATCGGCTTTGAGGTCGAGTCCCTGGACGCGATGGTGGAAAAGCTCAAGGCCAAGGGCGTGGCGGTCCACTCGGGGCCCTTCCAGCCCAACCCGCATATCAGGTACCTCTTTGTCCTCGATCCCAACGGGCTCAAGGTCCAGCTTGTCGAAAGCCACTGATTAAGGGCTTTGCCAGGACCTGCGGCCCTGGGAGCATGCCGCTGTTTAGGGATACTCGAAGAAGCCCCGCTTGGTCTTGCGCCCCAGCCTCCCGGCCTCGACCATCTCCACGAGCAGGGGGGCGGGACGGTACTTGGGATCCCCAAAACCCGCCTGGAGGACCTGCATGATAGCCAGCTCGACATCGAGGCCAATGAGGTCGCAGAGGGCCAGGGGACCCATGGGGTGGTTGGCCCCCAGGCGCATGGCCTCGTCCAGCTCGGCCGCCGTGGCCACTCCGTCCGCAAGGGCATAGATCGCCTCGTTGATCATGGGGCAGAGGATGCGGTTGACCGCAAAGCCCGGGCTGTTCCGGATAGCCACCGGAGTCTTGCCCAGGTCCCGGGCAAGGGCCTCGGCTGCCTGGGCCGTGGCGTCTGAGGTGTCGAGGCCCCGGACAACCTCGACGAGGGCCATCACGGGGGCGGGGTTAAAGAAGTGGAGGCCCAGGACCCGCTCCGGGGAGGGGACGGCCGCGGCCAGCCTTGTGATCGAGATGGACGAGGTGTTGCTCGCCAGGATGCAGTCCGGCTTTACGATTGAGCCCAGGCTGGCAAAAAGGGAGAGCTTGAGGTCGAGCCTCTCCGAGGCGGCCTCGATGACAAGCTCGCGGTCGCTGTGGCCGGCCAGGTCGGACCCGGCATGGACGAGGCCCAGGGCCGCATCGGCCTTGGCCTGGTCCAGCTTGCCCTTGGAGACGAGGCGGGCCAGGCCGGCCTCCACGGCCTTGCGCCCCGCGGCGGCCCGGGCCTCGTCCACGTCGCTCAGGTAGACCTCCGCTCCGGCCATGGCCAGGACCTGGGCTATGCCCGAGCCCATGGCCCCGGCACCCACCACGCCAAGCTTGCCAAAAACCATGCAGTCTCCTCGACCGTAGTCATTGAATCAGGTCATCCAAATGTATTCAGGTAGCTAGGCATGGTTTCGCCGGGCCGTCAAGACGTAAAAATTTCCCTCACCGGGGCGGACAAAGATTGCCTGTTTGGGCAAACCATACTAGCATCCCTAGACTCTGGCTCTTCAGGGAGGACGGGCATGTCGAAAGACAAAGGCCGCGGCGGGACTCGAATATCCACTGGTTTCGCGCCCATGGCGGCTCTTGGTGGAGCGGCCGGGGCCGGCCTGGCCCTGGGCCTCGCCTGGCTCCCGGACTCCCGCCTCCCCCAGGCCCTGGCAAGCCTGGCCCTGGGCCTTGCCGCCCTGGCCTGCCTGCCCCTAGTCGCCGCGCGGGCCGCGAGAAAGGCCCGGCAGAGGGAGGAGGCCAGCCTCAAGGAGCTCCAGGCCGCCCTCGGCCTTGGCACAGGCTGCGGCGATCCCGAGGAACTGGAGGAGGCCCTGGCCAAGGCCAGGGAGCTTGGAGCCCTCCTGGAGGCCAAGAGCCGGGCCACGGCCCTGGAGAGCGACCGGGACCTGGAGTCGGCCCGGCGCCGGGACGAGCTTGTGCGGGAGCTCGACGGGGCCATCAGGAAGCGCCTCCAGTCCGTGGACGCGACAGTCCTCGAGATCCGCGGCGCCTCGGCCAGGCTCAAGGAGGCCGCCCGGGGCACGGCGGCCACGGGCCAGGAATTGTCCCAGGCCGTGGGCGAAGGAGCCGCGGGCCTCTCCACGGTCATCCAGGTCACGGAGAGCCTGGACGGCGCGACCCGCAGGATAGGCGTGGAGACCCGCCGCACCGCCTCGATCTCCGAGTCCGCCGTCG
>JAKPBN010000159.1 GCA_029778945.1 Spirochaetota bacterium | reverse complement strand
CGGCCTCCCTCCTCGGCTCCCTGGCCTTCACGAGCCAGCCCGCCTTTAGCCCTTCCTCCCTGACGCCGCCCTGAGCAATGCCGTGGCGTCCTCGGTCTGGGCCGCGATGCCCAAGATGGTCGCCCAGTCCAAGGAGCTCCTGAGGGTTTCCCTCCAGAGGGGAATACGCTTTGACCTCGTCCTCCAGAAGACCCAGGACGGCCGGGCGGTCAGCCTCTTCCGCCGGGCCCTGGCCGGCAAGCTCCGGGAAGTCGAGCAGGTGTCCTATTCCCCCGAGGAGACCCGCTTCTATCTCTATAGCTTCCAGCCCCGGGACAAGGTCGAGGACGCGATCTACGCCGCGGCCCAGGCCTCGGGCCTCCGGGACCTCTATCCCGTGTTCATGCGGGGCAGGACCTTCACCTTCAGCACCGGCAAATAATAACCATGTATCAGGAGGTAACTATGAAGATTTCCCGCGTCGTCCTCGCGGCCCTGGCCGCCCTTGTTGTCCTCTCGGCCTGCGCCACCAAGCCCGAGCCCCTTCCCCCCACCCCCACGGTGGGCAAGTTCGAGATCCTCCAGCACAAGGGCACGACCCTTGGGGTCATGTCTCCCCCCGCCTGGGTCGAGGCCGCCATCAACGGCTCCCGGGCCGTGGAAAAGCTCCCGGACTACAAGAATGATGTGGTCATTGTCGTGGACGTGACCGGCGGCTCCCTGGACGGCGTGATGAACGACGCCTCGAGGATGAACGCCGACACCGAGGTTTCCCGCTACCTCTCCCTCCGGGTCAAGGACACCTTCTCCGGCGCCCAGGTCGGGGACAAGGACAAGATCGAGACCTACATGGAGCGCTGCGTGAAGAGCGTCTCCGAGGCCCGGTTCACGGGGATCCGCAAGGCGACAGACTGGTGGGTCCAGCTCCGCTGGTACAAGCCCAACAATCCCAAGGCCTTTGACCACGACGAGTATCGCCTCCTCCAGCTCTACATCGTCGACCGGGCCCTCCTCCAGGAGCAGGTCAAGAAGATCCTCGACGGAGTCGCCGCCGACGAGCCCAAGACCCCGGAGAAGCAGCGGGCCATGGACCTGGTCCAGCAGTCCTTCTTCGACGGCTTCTAAGGGAATGGTTCCATGAAGCTATCCCCCAGGCCTGGCCTCGCCTTCCTCCTAGCCCTCGTCCTTGGCGCCTGCGCGAGCGGGCCCGCGGCGAAGGCTCCCGAATGGACCATGACGACCCCCAGGCCTGACGGGACCAACACCTGGTTTGTGGGCTATGCCTCCAATCCGGGTGGGGACCAGGTGGCGGCCACCGAGGCCGCCGTCTCCAACCTGGTGGCGGAGATCATGAACTACCTGGGGGTGAGCATCAGCTCCGAATCCACCGCCACCTCCAGGTCGACCCTTGACTCCTACACCTCGGAGGTGAGGTCCCAGATCAACGCCAAGTCCACGGGCCGTCTCGCGGGCTTTGCGGTCAAGGACAAGTACCTCTATCGCAACCCCAAGACGGGCCAGGTCTTTGTCTATGTCCTGGCCTCCTATGTGACCACGGACCTGGAAAAGGAAAAGCGCCGCATCGCGGCGGTCTTCCAGGAGAAGGACGACGCCGTGGCCAAGCCCGCGGCCGAGGGCCGGGCCCTGATGGAGGCCGGCAAGTCCTGGGAGGCCCTCCAGCGCTTTGTGGACGCCGCCCTTGCGGCCTCGGGCTCGGACATAGACAACGCCAGCATCAAGGTCGAGGCCAATCTGGGCAATGCCCTCCAGGCTTTTGGGAGTCTCCGCCTCGAGGCGGTCGGCGAAGGGCCCCGGACTAGCCTGGGCAAGGCCTTTCCCCAGCCCTTCCGGGCCAGGCTCCTCG
>JAKPBN010000494.1 GCA_029778945.1 Spirochaetota bacterium | reverse complement strand
GCCCTCGAGCTCGAGGGCAGTCCCACCTGGTATGCCACAGGAGGCCTGCGCTACACCTGGTCTGGAGGCGCCTCGACCCTCACGGCCTCCCTGGACTACGACTACAACGGAGCCCCGGGCCTGCTCGAGCACAGGCACTACGCCCTGCCCAGCCTCTCCCTGTCCATCGACGAGGTGCTTAGCCTCTACGCCCGGGCCCTGGTCGAACTCGAAAGCCCCTCGGCCCTCCTCTCCTGCGGCCTGACTTTCTACCCTGCCCCGGGTCTCGACCTCGAGCTCACTTTTCTTTCGGGCCTCGGGCCTGCCACCGGGGAATTCGCCGGCCTCGCGTCTATTTCGCCTATCGCGTCCCCAGCCACGGGGACAATCCGGAACGCCCTGGGCCTCACGGCCCGGATCCACTTCGAGTAAGCCAAGGAGAGCACCATGACAGGCACTGACCAAGGAGCCATCCTCGAGGTGAGGGGCGTCACCAAGGACTACCACCTCGGCAAGACCGTGATCCACGCCCTCCGGGGCATCGACTTCACCGTCCTCCCGGGGGACTTCCTCTCCATCGTGGGCCCTTCAGGCTGCGGCAAGACCACCCTCCTCAACATGATCGGCTGCATCGACAAGCCCACTTCGGGCAGCATCCGCATTGACGGGGTCGACATCTCGACCTTCGGGGACAACGAGGAGGCGGACACCCGGCTCGCCAAGATCGGCTTTATCTTCCAGTCCTTCAACCTCGTGGCGGTCCTGGACATCCGGGAGAACATCGAGTTCCCCCTGATCCTCGCCAAGGTGGACAAGGCTGAAAGGCAGAGGCGGATCGATCACCTCGTGGACCTCCTGGGGCTCAAGGAGTTCGAGGGCCACCGGCCGGACGAGCTCTCCGGGGGCCAGCGCCAGCGGGTGGCCATAGCCCGGGCCCTCGTGAACAAGCCCTCCATCGTCATAGCCGACGAGCCCACGGCCAACCTCGACTCGGTCACCTCGACCACGGTGATGGAGGCCATGAAGCGCCTCAATGAGGAGGAGGCCGTGACCTTCATCTTCTCCACCCACAACGAGCTCATAGAGCGCTATGCGAAGCGGGTTTTGACGATCAAGGATGGCCAGATCACGGGGGAGAGGCTGATCGCCTCCCCGGCCGCAGCAGGAGCCGCGCCATGATCGCTCGCCTAGCCCTCCTGGGGGCGGTCAAGCACTGGAAGCGAAGCCTTGTCGTCGTAGGCGCCGCAGCCGTCGCCTGCGCCGTGATGATAGCCGTGGGCAGCCTCCTTGGGGGCATCACGGCCTCCTTCTACGACTCGGTGGTCCCCAACTCCGGCCATGTGCGCATCAACGACGCCCGGGCCGCCTCGGCCCTGAGCCCCCTGGGCCTCGACCTCCTCCTCCCCCAGGCGGCGGCCCAGGCCCAGCGCATCAAGGACCTCAAGGATCCCCGCATCGTGGATGTGGAGACCCTCCTGCCCTTCGCGGGCCTCCTCGTGGAGGACTCAAGTCTTGGGGAGCCCCGCAACCTTCCCATGCGCGGCATAGGCCTGGACCCGGACACCCGCTTTGCGGACAATGTGCGGCAGTCCATCATCGCCGGGGCCTTCCTCCCCGGGGGCGAGGGGATAGCCCTCTCAGACCGGGCCGCCCGCCTCGTGGGTTCGGGGCTCGGGAAGACCGTCCTCCTTCTGGTCCAGGACGCAAGCGGCCAGCCCTGGTACGAGAGCGTCAGGGTGACGGGCATCTTTCACACGGAGAGCTCGGACTTTGACGAGACGACCTTCTATATCGGGCAGGCCTCCGCCTCGAGGATCCTCGACGTGGAGGGCCGGTCCCGGGAGATCCGGATCCTCCTGTCCGACCGGAGAGACGCCGAGGCCGTGGCCGGGGAGATCCGCGCCGTCCTGGGGGATGGGGCCGGAAGCCCCTTGAAGGTCGAGACCTGGCAGTCGATCAACGCCTCGGTCTTTACCCTCCTCCTATTCGTGTCCATCCTCCTCTATATCATCATGGGGCTGTTCGCCGTCGTGGCGGGCACCATCATAGCCAACACCTCCCTCGTCTCCGTGATGGAGCGCCTGCGGGAATTTGGCACGATGCGCGCCATAGGCCTTAGGGCCAGCTCCCTCGAGCGCCTCATACTCCTGGAGGGGGTCATGCTCGGGGCGGCGGGGGCCCTCCTGGGCATGGCCTTGGGCTCGGCCGTGGTGGCCCTCCTCTCCAAGGGGGGCCTCGACCTAGGGGGTGCCATGGAGAGCCTGGGGCTAAGGCGCTACAACCGGCCCCGGGTGGACTTCCTCTGGTACCTGGCCTGCGCGGGGATGAGCCTCTTCGTGAGCGTCCTGGCCTCCCTCAAGGCGGCCAGGGCCGTAGCCCGCAAGGGCGTGGCCGAGAGCCTGGCCACGGCGGCCTAGGCCAGGAGAAGCGACATGGAAACCATCAGCCTGGCCCTGCGGAACATCAGGCGCAACGAGAGGCGAAGCAAGCTCACGGCGATCACCATCGTGATCGGGGTGACGATCCTCATGAACATGCAGGGCCTACTGCGGGGCATAACCACCACGGTCTACGGCCACATGATGGCCATGGACACCGCCCAGGTCCAGGTCGAGCGGGAAGGCTACCGGGCCGATGCCCGCCGCCTCCCCCTGGACCGGGTGATCGAGGAGCCCGAGGCCCTCGCGGCCCGGCTCAAGGCCCTACCCGGGGTCCTCGCGGTCTCGGTCCGCCTGGACACGGCCCTGGAACTCACCAATGGCCGCCAGAGCGTCAGGACCATGGCCCGGGGCGTGGACCAGGAGGAGACCAGGGTGACCGACCTGGGGAGGAGCCTTGTGGCCGGGCGGGTCTTCGCCCCCGACGAGGCTGGCCTCGTGCTGGGTTCGGGCCTGGCCGCCAAACTCGGGTTAAAGTTAGGCGACACCGCCTATTTCACCGCCCTGGACTCCCACTCGGTGCGCAACCTGGGCTCGGCCCCGGTCACGGGCATCTTCGAGTACGGCTATCCCCTCCTGGACGACTACCTCGTCTTCATGGACCTGGACCAGACGAGGACCTTCCTCGACCTTGGCCCCGTGGCCACGCGCCTCGTGGTCAGGGGGAGGGATCCCACCGCCAGCGCCGCCCTCACCAAGCGGGTGGCCGCCGCCCTGGCCCTGGCCCGACCCGAGGCCGCCCCCGGGGAGGGCCTTGTGGCCTACGAGTGGAAGACTTTCGCGGAAAACCTCGTGTCCACGATCGAGACCCGGCTCCAGCTCCTGGGCACGATCCTGGGGGTCCTCTTTTTCCTCATCATCGCCGGAATCTTCAACACCATGGCGATGAATGTCCAGGAGCGCTACCGGGAGATCGGGACGCTGCGGGCCATAGGCATGAGGGGCCGGGCCATAGAGCGCCTCTTTGTGGCCGAGGGCCTCCTCCTGGGCCTGGGGGGCTGCCTCATCGCGGCCATCCCCTCGACCGCGGTGGGCCTCTGGCTGGGCATCTGGGGCCTCAACCTCTCGGGCATCTTTCCCCGGGACATACCCATACCCTTTGGGACGGCCCTCCACGCGGCCTATTCCATAGTCGACGTGCTCAGGGCCCTGGCCGCTGGCCTCGGGGCCGCCGCCCTGGGCTCGATCCTCCCGGCCCGCAAGGCCAGCCGCCTCCCCATCACCGAGGCCCTGGGCATGGTGCGC
>JAKPBN010000150.1 GCA_029778945.1 Spirochaetota bacterium | reverse complement strand
AGTCGAACCGACTCGTGAAGGTTTTGCAGACCTCTCCCTTCCCACTTGGGTACGGCGCCAAATGCTTTCTTGAGCGGGGGGCCGCTCGAGAGACAAAATATACCTAATAAGCAGGGGCTTTGTAAAGGGTTTGGGGGGGACTTGCGAATCAGACATGGCGGGATAAAAAACCAGGCGGCCCATAAGGGCCGCCTGGCAGTTTTTAGGACCGGAAAGGGCCTAGGCCTTCTTGGGAGCAACCTTCTTGGGAGCGTCGAAGGAGGAGCTGGGCGTAGCCTGGTCCTTGGCCTTTTTCTTGGCCTGGATATTCTCCCAGCCGAGGACGAAGGCCGAGGCGATATACAGGGTCGAGTAGGTTCCGGAAACCATGCCCACAAACAGGGCAAGGCTGAAGTCATGGAGATCGCCGGTGGTAAAGAAGAAGATCGAGAGGACGGTGATCATTGTGGCCAGGGTCGTGATCACGGTGCGCCCAAGGGTGATGGTGAGGGCGCGGTTGAGGACGTCGGAGAACTTTTCCGTCGGGCTCAGCCTGCGCTCCTCGCGCACCCGGTCGAACTGGACAATGGTGTCGTTGATCGAGTAGCCCAGGATGGTCAGGATGGCAGCGATCGAGGAGGAGTTGAACTCCATCCGGGTCCACACGATAAAGCAGATCATGACGAGCATGTCGTGGACCGTGGCGATCACGGCGCCCAGGCCGTACTGGAAGCCGAAGCGGATCGTCGCGTAGGCCAGGATGGCCAGGACGGTGAGGACAACCAGGCTAAAGGCCGTCTTGGCCAGGTTGGCCGAGAAGCGGGCGCCTACGTAGTTGGTCTGCATGACCACGACCCGGCCCTCGCCAAAGGCCTTCTCGAGGCCCGAGGTGATGGCGGCGGCGGCGGTCTTGGAGAAGTCCGGATCCTTGCCCTCGTCCTGGGCGCGGATAAGGAAGCGCTGGAGCTCGGCGGGCTTGACGACCTGGATGGTCAGGTCACCCAGGTTGGTGATGGCTGCGCGGACCTTTTCCGTGGTGGCGTAGTTCTCGGCCGCCGAGGCGGGAGCGCGGTGGATCAGGACGGGATTGCCCCCAAGCCTCGTGTCACCCTGGAAGGTGGGAACCATGAGGGTGGTGGGGATCTCGGACTGGCCCTCCCGGACCACGGCCTTGATCTCCGGAACCGCCCCCAGTGCCTTGGCCAGGGAATCGACGGTCTTGTACTCGGCAAAGGGGAAGCTGAGGGTCTTGCCCTCGATCTCCGCGCCGGAGAAGACGATCGTCGCGCCCACGTCCTTGACGGTGAGGACGGCCGAACCCTTGCCCGAATAGGTCAGGTCGATGGCGGGAAAGGCTAGCTGGACGGTCTGGTTGATGCCGGCCTGGAAGTCGACACCGTAGTTGAAGCCCTTGAAGGCATAGCCCAGGATGCCGAACAGGATCAGGACCGAGGAGAATATGACGGCAGGGACATAGCCCTTGCTAAACTGGACAACGCGCTTCATTTGACCCCCCAGCTGATGGAGACATGCTTGGCTTTGAGCACGTCGGTCTCGAAGTCGAAGAGGAGGCGGGAGACGAAGAGGGCAGTGAAGAGGGAGGTGATGTTGCCGATGGCCAGGGAGATCGCGAAGCCCTGGATGGAGCCCTTGCCCAGCTGGGCCAGGAAGAGGGCGGCGATGATCGTGGTCAGGTTGGAGTCGACGATCGCCCAGAAGGCCCGGTGGAAGCCGGCCTCGATGGCGGCCTTGCGGCTCTTGCCCGCCCGGAGCTCTTCCTTTATGCGCTCGAAGATGACGACGTTCGCGTCCACGGCCATGCCGACCGTGAGCACAAAGCCCGCTATCGAGGAGAGGGTCAGGGTTAGCTTGAAGGCGGTGAGGACGCCGATCATGATGTAGACGTTGAGGACCTGGGCGAGGGTGGCGTTGAAGCCGGCGCCCTTGTAGTAAGCGAACATGAAGATAAAGACGCCAATAAGGCCGAAGAGGATGGCCTTCTCGCCCTGGACAATCGCGTCATCTCCAAGGGAGGCGCCGATGGCCTGCTGGCTCGCGACCGTGAGCTCCACGGGGAGGGCAGCCGTGCGGAGGAGGAGGGCCAGGTTCTGGGCCTCCTCCTGGCCAAAGCCCGACATGCGGACCTGGTCGCGGATGGGCTCCTGGATGGTGGCCTTGGCCTTGACCCTGTCGTCGAGGACGACCGCCATGGGCTTGCCCACATTGGCCGTGGTCAGCTTGTAGAAGAGCTCGCCGCCCTCCTTGTCGAGGGAGAAGACCGTCTCGGGCTGGCCGGTGATCGAGTCCGTCGAGGTCGAGGCGCTCTGGATATGGGTGCCGTCGAGGCCGGGCTCGGCGTTAATCACCACATAGGTCCCCATGAACTCGTCCAGGCCGTAGGAGTCCTTCTTGTATTCCTTGCGGATCACGTTGCCCGCGGGGACGATCGTAGGATCGGCCACGGTCATGGTCTTGTCGTCCACGCCTAGGGGATTGTTGGCCAGGTAGGCGGAGAGGGCCTGGGTGGCCTCGGCATTGACGATGTGGAAGGCCAGCCTTCCCTTGCCCATGATGATGGAGTTGATGCGCTCGGGGTCGGCCGTGCCGGGGATCTCGACGTAGATCTGGTCCTCGCCCTGCTGGCGAATGACGGGCTCGGAGAGGCCGAAGGTGTCGATCCTCGTGTTGAGGATGTCGATGGCCCGCTTCATCGCGTCGGCCTTGTCGGCCGCGGAGAGGGAGTGGCCGAGCTTGGTGGCCAGGGCCTGGAGATCGGCCTGGATGATCACGCTCATGCCGCCCGAGAGATCGAGGCCGAGCTGGAGGGCGTTGTTGTGGAGGGACTTGAGGGAGAGGACATGGGCGCGATAGAGGTTTTCCACCGCGTCATAGGCGCCCTTCTCGTTCTCAAAGCCGTAAAGGACGGCCTTGGCCGTCCAGGTCGCGGGGGTAGCCTTCTTGGAATCCTTATAGGCCTTGGTGGCGGCCTTGAGGGCAAAGGCGTAGTCCTTGGCCGTGATGGCCTTGGCATCCCCGGCCATGGCGAGCTTCTTGAGCTCGGAGATGTCGCCCAGGGCCATCTTGCGGGAGTACTCGCGGATCTGCTCCCGGGTGACCACGGCGAGGGCCTGGTCTTCCTTGGGGGTCCAGAGGTACCACTTCAGGGAAGGAAAGAGAAAGGCAAAGGCGACCCCGAGGACCGCCAACACAAGGATAAAACGGCGTAATTTGCTCATTCCGGCAACTCCAGACGAGGATGTGGGCTGGGCCTTGTGGTGAGGGTCGCTCGGAGCGAACCCGTCGTCGAAGTGCTCGCCCCGAGCTCCTAGAAAATGCTACTTCTTGCCCTCGGGCGTCTTTTCCATCGTCGACTTGTCAGCGGGGAGCTCGTTGGCCTTTTCTCCGCCCTTGGGGGTCACGGCGGCGATGGCGGACTTCGAGAACTCGATCCTGCAGTTGTCATCGACCTTGATCACGACTGTGCCGTCCTTGACCGAGGAGACCTCGCCATGGACGCCGCCGATGGTGACAACCGAATCGCCCTTCTTGACGGCGTCGATCATCTTCTTGGCTTCTTTCTGCTTCTTGTTCTGGGGGCGGATGATGAGGAAGTAGAAAATGACAAACACGAGGCCGAACATGAGGATCGTGCCACCGCCCTGCCCGAGTTGTCCCATGATACCAGTATTGCCGGCCGCGGCCTGTGCAAGGACGAGACCAGAGAGAATTCCTTCCATCTTAGATTCCTTGAGAGTCAGAATTGGAGAGAAAATACCACGGATGCCGGACCCTCGTCAAGTTTGGGCCAAGCAAGCCCCGGAAAGCCCGGGCTATGCCGACTTTCGGATTTCACCACGGAGATCAGGGAGGCATAACCACGGAGAGCACGGAGACCTTGCATAAGGGAGGAATTGACTACTGGGATTGCCTAGTAGACCCAATATCCATCAATGCCAAAGTCTCCGTGATCTAACGCTTCGCTAGACTGCGTTCCGTGGTTAACGCGTATAAGGTCGTTCAGGCCGTAATCACCGTGCCGGCCTTGCCTTCCGCGGCGGCGGTGGCGTTTTCCATGCTCGTGATCACGACCTTGGCCCCGCCCCGCTTGATAAAGTCGCAGGCGGCCTCGATCTTGGGACCCATGGAGCCCTTGGGGAACTGGCCCTCGGCGGCGTATTTCTCGCACTCGGCCACAGTCATGTGGTCAAAGTACTTCATGTCGGGCTTCTTGTAGTTGATCGCCACCTTGTCCACCCCGGTGAGGATGATGAGCTCGTCCGCCCCGATGAGGCTGGCCAGGAGGGCCGAGGCCCGGTCCTTGTCGATCACGGCGTCCACCCCGGTGAGGGTGCCATCGGCCTCGCGCTTGACGGGCACCCCGCCCCCGCCCACGGCGATGACCACCTTCCCGTCGTCGATGAGGTCCTTGATGGTGGCCTTCTCGATCACGTCCAAGGGGAGGGGGGAGGCCACAACCCGGCGGAAGCCCCGGCCCGGATCCTCCTTGACGATCCAGCCCCGGGCCCTCATGGCTTCGACCTGCTCGGCCTTGTAGAAGGGCCCCACATACTTGGTGGGGTTGACCATGGAGGGGTCTTTGGGGTCGACCTCGACCTGGGTCACAATGGTGACCACATCCTTCTCGACCCCGGCCTTGTGGAGGGCGTTGCCCAGGCACTGGGCCAGCATATATCCCATCGAGCCCTGGGTGTCGGCGACGATGAGATTGAGGGTCGAGGGGGCGACCTGGGCCGAGGCTGCCTCGTTGCGGATAAGGTGGACCCCCGCCTGGGGGCCATTGCCGTGGGAGAGGACAACCTTGTGCCCGTCCATCACCATTCCCACGATGGCGTCCATGCTCTTCCTCGTGTTGGCGAACTGCTCATCCACGGTGCCCTCGGTGCCCTCCTCGATGATGGCGTTGCCGCCAAGGGCGACCACTATGGTCTTTCTGTTCATGCTCTACGCTCCTTGATCAACCACCCCGGGAGGCCGTGCGTGGACCTGCGGGGCGGGAAGGGAGAGAGTATACCCCGGCTTCCCCCGGACGGGCAAGTTTTCTATACTCAGGGCCATGATAGTCAGACGAGCCCGGGTCCTGGGTCATTGCATGGGGGTTGGCAGGGCCGTCAGTCTGGCCACGGCCACCGCCGAGGCCACGGCCACCGGGGCAGGCGCCTCGGCCTCGCCCGGGCCCCAGGGCCACCGGGTCTTTACCCTGGGGCCCCTCATCCATAATCCCCAGACCGTGGCCGAACTCGAGGCCAAGGGGATCTTTGCGATAGAAATGGCCAAGGACGGCGGTTTTGTGGACGGCAAGGGCCGGCCCGTCGCGGTCGCAGGAGCCTCGGTGGTTATCCGGGCCCACGGAGTCCCGCCCCAGGTCAAGTCCTCCCTGGCGGCGGCGGGGGCAAAGATTGTGGACGCCACCTGCCCCCGGGTCCTGGCCAGCCAGAAAAAGGCCGCAGGCTACGCCAGCCGAGGCTATACCGTGGTCATAGCCGGGGACAGGGACCACGGGGAAGTCACGGGCATAGCCGGCTTTGCCCCGGGGGCCCGGATCGTGGCCAGCCCCGAGGAGGCCCAGGCGCTGCGGACCGAGGGGCCCCTGGCCCTGATAGCCCAGACCACCATCAAAAAAGAGGAGTACCAGGCGATCCGGGAGGCCCTGGCCCTGAACCACCCCCTCCTCGAGGTGGTGGACTCCATCTGCCCGGCCACGGCGGACCGCCTCAAGGCCCTCGAGGACTTGGCCAGGGACTGCGAGGCCATCGTCATTGTCGGGGGCAGGAATTCGGCCAACACCAAGCGCCTATTGGCCACGGCCCTCGAGCTTGGCCGCCCGGCCTGGCTCGTGGAGGGCCCAGCCGACCTGGACCCCGGGCTCGGATCCTATGCCTCGGTGGGCCTGACCGCCGGGGCCTCGACCCCGGACGCCGCGATCGATGCCGTCGAGGCTAGGCTCCTCGCCCTGGACCCGGGAGTCCAGAAACCCCTTCCATGAGGCGCCCCGGAGGCCGATCCTACCTCCACAAGGTCCTGGGACTCTTCCTCGCGGCCTCCCTCCTGCCCGTGGTCGCCCTCTCCCTGGCCCTCACCGGGGTGGCATCCTCGGCCTTCCGCACGGCCCTGGCCGTCCAGGGCAAGGCCGCCACCGAGACCTTTGCCCAGAGGCTCCAGGCCATCTTGGATGGCATGGACGCCTCCCTGGAGCAGATCAGCGCCATTCCCGAGGCCCAGCGGGCCCTCTATCCGCCGGCCTCGGGCGGGGATGAGGACGCCGCCATAGTCGGCCGCATCCTGGCCCGGGAGGCCGCCAAGGGCCCGGGCCTGGCCTATGCCCTCGTGGGGGCCGACGGCAAGCGGAGCTTCTCCACCCGCAAGCTGCCCCGGGACTGGGAGGCCTCGGCCTTCTCGGACTGGGGTGTCCTGAGGCGGGCCACAAGCCAGGAGGGCAGCGCCTTCGCCGCCCGGCGCCGGGTCGTGGAGACCGGCGAGGTAGCCCTGATCGTCGCGGGCCGGGCCCTGAGGGACCCCTCGGGGACGATACGGGCCTATGCCCTGGCCGAACTGGACCGTCCGGCCCTGGTGGCCGCCGCCCGGGGCGGGGGGGCGGACCTGGCGGCGGAAATCGAGGTCAGGGCCCAGGGCGGCCTCGTGGCCTTCAGCCTGGATGACCCTTCCCGGGAAGGACGTTATGCGGACGAGCTTGGCGAGGCAAGCCAGGGGCCCGGCGGGGCCTTTGAGGCCTCCGAGGGGGGGAACCGGGGCTTTTGGGTCCGGGCCTACCTCCCGGCCCGCCTCCTCTCGGGCCTTCTTGGGGCAATGCGGCGGACCACCCTGGCCGGGGTCGGGGCCTGCGCCCTCTTGGCCCTCCTCCTGGCCCTGGCGGCCTCCCGGGCCGTGACCCGGCCCGTCCTGGCCCTGGCCGAGGCCATGGGCCGCCTGGGGGAGGGAGACCTCGAGGTCAGGCTGGCCCCGGCAGGCAAGGACGAGATAGGCAAGCTCGTCACCTCCTTCAACGAGACCGCCGCCACCCTGGCCGGCCTCATGCGGGAGACCGTCGAGGGCCAGGAGCTCCTCCGGGGGGCCGAGCTCCGTTCCTTAGCGGCCCAGATGAACCCCCACTTCCTCTACAACTCCCTCAACTCGATCCGCTCCCTGGCCAAGCTGGGCCGCACCGAGGAGATCGTCGAGGTGGTGACCCGCCTGGGCAAGCTCCTGCGCGCCTCGGCGATGCGCCGGGACGAGGTGTCCACCTTCGGGGCGGGCCTCGAGCTCGTGCGGGACTACCTGGCCGTCGAGAGGATACGCTTTGGGGAGCGCTTCCGCTTTGACTGGGACCTCGGGCCCGAGGTCCTCGACTGCGAGCTGCCCAGCCTCGTCCTCGAGCCCCTCGCGGAAAACGCCCTGACCCACGGCCTCGAGCGCAAGCGGGGCCAGGGCCGCCTCCTCATCCAGGCCGGCATCCAGGGCCTCCCCGCCGGAGCCTGCGCCTGGGCGGCCTTCGAGGATGATGGCCCCGGAGCCAGCCCCGAGACCCTGGCGGTCCTGGGGACCAGCCTCGAGGCCGGGAGCCTCGACACCGAGGGCCGGAGCCTGGGCCTCCTCGCGACCAACCGCCGCCTTCGCCTGCGCTACGGGGAGGGCTGGGGCCTCGCGGTGGGCCCCGGAAGGGAGGGCCATGGCTTCCGGGTCGAGCTCAGGGTCCCTGCCCGGAGGCATCCCTCATGAGGAGCCTGGTCATAGCCGAGGACGAGGAGCTCTTCCGCAAGGAGCTGGCCACGGCCACCCCCTGGGAGGAGGAGGGCTTTGTCCTCGTGGGGGAGGCCGCCGACGGGGAGGAGGCCTGGGAACTCGTCGAGGCCCGCCGGCCCGACGTCCTCGTCGCCGACATCAGGATGCCCGGCCTGGACGGCCTGGGCCTCCTCGAGCGCATCCACCGGCTCCTCCCCGAGGATAGGGCCCCGATGACGGTCCTCCTCACGGGACACTCGGAATTCGACTACGCCCGCCAGGCCCTCCGCCTCGGGGCCTTTGACTATCTCCTCAAGCCCTTGGATGATGCCGAGCTCTCCTCGGTCCTCATGCGCCTGCGGCAGGCCCTGGACAGCCGGGACCGGCGCCGGAGCCTTGAGGACGCCGCGGGCTCGGATCCGGCCCTGGCCTTCTTCTCCGAATATGTCCACGAAGGCCCCCGGGACGCCTCGAGCGCCTACGTGGAGCGGGCCGTGGCCGAGATAGGAAAGCTCTACATGACGGGCCTTGGGGTGGAGGACATCGCCGGGCGCCTGGGGATCTCCGGGGGCCATCTCGCTCGCCTTTTCAAGGCCGCGACGGGCCTCACCTTCGCGGAATACCTCACCCGCTACCGCATCAGGCGGGCCCTCGACCTCCTGCGGGACCCGGCGGTCCGCATCGGCGAGGTAGCCGACCTCGTGGGCTACCGGGACCAGCGCCACTTCTCGATCCTCTTCAGGAGACTCGTGGGGCTCTCCCCCACCCAATTCCGGGAGGGCCGGTTCTCGGCCCCCCGGGATGGGGCTGGGCGAAAGGATGGCTAAAGGCGCCGGGAAGGCCCCTTTAGCGGCTGGGCCGGATACCCGAGGCCTCCTCCACCAGGGCGGCAAAGCGCTCCAGGGTCAAGGCCTTGTCCCGGGCAGCGGCCTGGACATCATAGGCCACGAGGCGGATAGCCGACAGGGGCGGCTGGCCCGCGGGCGGGGAGATGTCCGAGCGGGCCGAGCGGCGGTGGAAACGGAAGGTCATCACCCGGGCCACCTCGGGCCCGAGGACAAAGTCGATAAAGGCCCCGGCCGCCTGGGGATGGGCGGCGGCCTTGGCCAGGGCCACCCCATCGGGGACGGCGCTCGTCCCGTCCTCGGGATAGACGACCCGCAGGTCCGAGCCCGTGGAGAGGAGCTCCAGGGCGGCCTCGTCATGGTAGAGGCCCACAAGGTTCTCTCCCGAGGCCACCGAGGGAAAGACCGCCGCTGACACCCCGACGAGCCTGCCCTCGAGGGCCGCGGAAAAGCGCCGCTCGACCCCGGCCCTGGAGGCGGGGTCCTTGGCCCCCAGGGCCTCCTCGAGGGTGCGCAGGATCGTATAGCTCGAGGCCGAGACCGAGGGGTCGGCGAAGGCTATGGCTCCCCGGAAGCGGGGCTCCAGGAGGTCGGCCCAGCGCCGGGGCACGGCCTGGGGCGGAAGCAGGCGCACGTTGTACGCAATCACCATGGGGAGGACGGTGAAGCCCGTCCAGGTCCTGTCCTCGGCCTTCCACTCGGGGCGGATAAAGGAGTCCTGGGAGGAGAGCCTGGGCTGGAAGAGGTCGGCGTTGGCGGCGAGGCTCTCAGCCCCGCCTCCCCAGAAGACATCGCAGCGCGGTCCCGGTCCAGCGGACTCGCCCCGCCCCGCCTCGGCCCTGAGCCGGGCCAGGAGCTCGGTCGTGCCCCCGTGGACATAGGCGACCCGCAGGCCGGTCCTGTCCCGGTACTCGCCCACGACGGTCCTGACCATTTCTTCGGGATGGGAGGACCAGACCACGAGGTCGGCCCCGTTGCCCGGCTCCTCCGGGGCCGGACTGGAACAGGCCCCCAAGGCGAGGAGGGCCAGGGCGGCCAGGCCAGCCAGGCCGGGGCCGGCCCGCCTCCGCCCTGCCCTGCCCCGCCCCCAAGGAGCCAGGATCAGGCCCCCACGGGGGCGGCCAGCCCGATCGGGGCCCCCAACTCGAGGAGGTCGGCCCTGAGCCGGGCCGCGGTGGTGTAGAGCCTGGCGGTGATGCCCAGGGCGGCCGCGGCGGCCACGTTCTCGGGATAGTCGTCGGCAAAGAAGGCCTCGGAGGGCTCCACGCCCTCGGCCTCGAGGATGTGGAGCCAGAAACCGGCCTCGGGCTTGGCCGCCCGGATCAGGTGGGAGGCATAGACCTTATGGAGGCCCTCGTAGTGGCCCAGGCGGAGGTTGATCTCGTGGTGGGAGCCGATGGTGTTGGTGCCGCTCACCACCCGGGCCCGGGCGCCTAGCTCCTTGACCAGGTCCACCGTGTCCTGGTCGAGCCTGGGCCTAAAGCAGCTTTCCCAGAGGTCCTCGCCCCCGGCGGGCGCGAGGCCCGTCCTGGCCTTGAAGCGGCGCCAGAATTCCTCGGGGGGAAAGTCCCCCCGCATGAAGGCCATGATGTCCGGGGCCATGGCGGCGCGAAAGGCGGCCTCGGTGATCCCGAGCCGCCGCGAGGACTCGGGGGCGCAGTCGAAGTCGCGGTTGACCACCCCGCCCTGGTCGAGGATATAGAGCTTGATCATTCCTTGCCGGCCGAATACACCGCGGCCCCTCCCAGGAAGTACTTGGATAGGGTGAAGAATAGCGCGAAAACGGGAATCGAGGCTATCACGGCCACAGCCATCATGGCTCCCTCGTCCGCGTTCTTCTCGGCGGCGAACTTGACGATGTAGGCGGGGATGGTCTTCATCTCCTCCCTCTGGGCGATGAGGAGGGGCCACAGCAGGTTGTCCCACTGCTGGCGGAAGGCCAGGATGGCCAGGGTCGCCGCGGCCGGCCCGGAGTTCTTGAAGACGATGCGCCGGAAGATGGCTATCTCGGAACAGCCGTCTATGCGGGCCGCGTCGAGGATCTCCGAGGGGAAGCCGAGGAGGTACTGGCGCATAAGGAATACCCCAAAGGCGTTCATGAGGAAAGGCACGATAAGGCCGAGGTAGGAGTCCACCATCCCTAGCTTCACCACGATGAGGTAGAGGGGGATCATCACGGTCTCAAAGGGTATCATCATCGTAGCCATGATGGCCATGAAGACGGCGTTCCTGCCCCGGAACTTGAACTTCGCGAGGCCGTAGCCGACCGAGGCCGAGAGGACGACGGTCGTGGCCGCTATGGTGAGCGAGACAAAAAGGGAGTTGGCGATATTGCGGAGATAGATCCACTGGCCGTCGTTCCCCGCCAGGGCCTGCTGGAAGTTGGACCACTTCCAGGCCTGGGGGATCCAGCCGTAGGGCATCTTCATGACCTCGTAGGAGGGCATGAGGGAAGAGCCGAGCATGAAGACCAGGGGGACAATGACCACGCCGCAGGCGAGGGCGAGGACGATCCAGGCCGCGCCTCCGGCGAGGGCCGACCTGGCCCGGGAATATCCTGAACGTGCGCTCACAGGTCCTCCTCCCCGCCCTTGGAGGCGCGCAGCTGGGCCCAGGACAGGCCGAGCATGAAGATGAACAGGAGGACGCTCATCACGGAGGCCCTCCCCAGGTTCTGGTCCCTCAGGGCCGTGTTGTAGATGTTGAGGGTCAGGACATTGATCGGCGCCAGGGGGGCTCCCCTCTGGGTGAAGAGGTACTGGGTGGAGAAGGTCTTGAGGCATTGTATGAGGATCATGACCGAGACGAGGACAGTCGTGGGCTTCAGGAGGGGCAGGGTTATGCGAAACAGGCGCTGGACGGGGCCGGCGCCGTCGATCACGGCGGCCTCGTTCACGCTCGCGGGGATCTTGGCTATGCCCGTGATGAAGAGGATCGTGAAGTAGCCCACGTACTTCCAGACATAGACGAGGATGGTCGAGAGCTGGACCATGGTGGCGTCGGCCAGGAAACGGTGGTCGGTGCCCGGCGTGTTGGCCACCCAGTTCACGAACTGGTTCCCGAGGCCCCGGGGATCGAAGATGAGGAGCCAGATGAGGGCGGCTACGGCCGAGGAGAGGACGGCCGGCGAATAGAGGGCCATCTGGAAGGTCCTCTTGAAGCGCCGCTTGGAGTAGATGAGGAGGGCTAAGAGAAGGGAAAGGAGGAAGAGGGGGACGAAGGCCCCCACGGCGAAGACCAGGGTGGCCCGCACGGAGTTCCAGAAATCGGGCGACGAGAGGACCTTCTCGTAGTTGAGAAAGCCGATGAATTTCGCGGCCTTGAGGGAAAGGAGCTTCTTGTTGAAGAAGCTCGTCCAGAAGGCGTTGATGATCGGGTAGAAGGAGAAGATCGAGAAGAAGAGGATGCCCGGGGCCACGAAAAACCAGCCCCAGCGGTTCTGTCTGGCCTCAAGGG
>JAKPBN010000136.1 GCA_029778945.1 Spirochaetota bacterium | reverse complement strand
GAGTTCGTGACCGTGGGCAAGGCCGCCGTCGAGGGCGCCGTGATGTCCACCTTCTTCGACAACGATGCCCCCCTCACCCCCAACTCCAAGGTCTTCGTGACCGAGTACCAGAAGAAGTACGGCAAGCTCCCCTCGGGCACCGCCGTCCTCGGCTTTGACGGCTACCTCCTCGCGATCGACGCGATCAAGCGCGCCGGCAGCATCGACCCCGTCAAGATCCGGGACGCCATCGCCGCCACGAGCAAGTTCCCCGGGGCCTCGGGCTACGTGACCTTCACCGCCGACTCCAATGACCCCGTGAAGAGCGCTGTCATCAAGGAAGTCAAGGGCGGCAAGTTCGTCTACAAGACGACCGTCAACCCCTAAGGCCGCAGGGCCTATAACGAATTTACCACGGAGGCACGGAGGACACGGAGGGGAGAAGCTGACTGGGTATATGAGTTGGAGTCATGGGGATTTTTTGGATTCTCCGAATCCATTCCCCCCCTTCCTTCATTTCTACCAAGCCTCTTTCTCCGTGCTCTCCGTGCCTCCGTGGTGAATCGAATATACCTTCCTATCCCGTAACCGATCCTAAAGGAGAGACCCTATGGATCTCGCCACGTTTCTGCAGCAGCTGGCCAACGCCGCAAGCCTCGGGAGCCTCTACTCCCTCATAGCCATCGGCTACACGATGGTCTACGGGATCCTGCGGCTGATCAACTTCGCCCACGGCGACATCTTCATGCTCGGGGCCTATTTCGCCTTCTACCTGATCGCCTCGGTGGCCCTGCCCTGGTGGGTGGCCTTCCTCGTCGCCCTGGGCCTGACCTGCCTCTTCGGGGTGGCCCTCGAGCGCATTGCCTACCGCCCCTTGCGGGACTCCCCCCGGATCTCCCTCATGATCAGCGCGATAGGCGCCTCCTTCCTCATCGAGAACCTGGGGGTGGTGATCTTCGGCGGCCGGCCCAAGAGCTTCGCCTCCATTCCCCTCTTTGACACCGTGGTCCAGATGGGCTCGGTCTCGGTCCTCTCGGTGAGCCTCTTCATCCCCGTGATCACCATCATCATGCTGGTCATCCTCCTCTTCGTGGTCAACAAGACCCGGACCGGGATGGCCATGCGGGCCGTCTCCACCGATGTCGAGGCCGCCCGCCTGATGGCCATCGACGTGAACAAGGTGATCTCCTACACCTTCGGCATCGGCTCGACCCTGGCCGCCCTGGGGGGCATCCTCTGGACGATGAAATACCCCCAGCTCAACCCCCTGATGGGCATCATGCCCGGCCTCAAGTGCTTTATCGCCGCCGTGATAGGCGGAATTGGCAACATCTCCGGGGCCGTCCTCGGGGGCTTCCTCCTCGGCTTTATCGAGATCATGGTGGCGGCCTTCCTGCCCGCCCTGACGGGCTACCGGGACGCCTTCTCCTTTATCCTCCTGATACTGGTCCTCCTCCTCAAGCCCTCGGGCCTCCTGGGGAAGAAGCAGACGGTGAAGGTGTGATGGCATGAGCAAGAAAACACGGAACATCCTGCTGACAGGCCTGGCGATCGCCCTCTGCGCCGCCCTCCTCTGGCTCGCGGACCGGAGCCTGGGCAACTACGCGATGCGCATCCTCAACCTCTCGGCGATCTATATCGTCCTCTCCCTCTCCCTCAACCTCGTCAACGGCTTCACGGGCCTCTTTAGCCTGGGCTGCGCGGGCTTCATGGCCGTGGGGGCCTATGTCTCGGCCCTCCTCACCATGAGTCCCGAGGTCAAGGAGATGAACTACTTCCTCGAGCCCCTCGCGCCCTGGCTCCAGAACCTGACCATCCCCTTTGCCCTGGCCCTCGGGGCCGGGGGGCTCTGCGCCGCCTTAGCCGGCCTCATCGTGGCCATCCCGGTGCTGAGGCTCCGGGACGACTACCTGGCCATAGCGACCCTGGGCTTCGCGGAGATCATCCGGGTGGTGATCACCAACCTCCAGGGCCTGACCAACGGCGCCCAGGGCCTCAAGAACATCCCCAAGTACTCGACCACCTGGACGGTCTGGGG
>JAKPBN010000134.1 GCA_029778945.1 Spirochaetota bacterium | reverse complement strand
CGGGCAAGCCCTTCTCCAGGGTCAGGCTCGAGGCCACCAGCGTCGAGAGGCCTGTGCCCCTCACCGAGGCGATCAAGCCCATCCAGGCAGAGGGAGGCAAGGCATGAGCACGGCCCACGACCACCAGCCGGCCACTCCGGGCCTCACGACCATACCCTTTGGACCCCAGCACCCCGTCCTCCCCGAGCCCCTCCACTTCGACCTCACCCTCGAGGACGAGAAGGTCGTGGACGCCGTCCCCCAGATCGGCTACATCCACCGGGGCCTCGAGCTCCTCGTGGAAAAGCGCGACTTCGCCGACTATGTCCACGTGGCCGAGCGGGTCTGCGGCATCTGCTCCTTCATGCACGGGATGGGCTACAGCGAGGCCATCGAGTCCATCATGTCCGTCGCGGTCCCCGACCGGGCCCGTTGGCTGCGCACCTTCTGGTGCGAGCTCGAGCGCTCCCACTCCCACCTCATGTGGCTCGGCCTGGCCGCGGACGCCTTTGGCTTCGAGAACCTCTTCATGGCGACCTGGCGGGCCCGGGAGATCATCCTGGACGTGGCCGAGGAGACCGCCGGAGGCCGGGTGATCTACGGATCCTGCATTGTCGGCGGGGTGTCCACCAACCCCGACGACGAGGCGCTGCGGCGCTGCGCCAAGGAGCTCGGCAAGGTCAGGGCCGAGGTCGGCCGCCTGGCCGAGGTCTTTGTGGGCGACCCCACGGTCCGCTCCCGCCTCGAGGGCGTGGGCGTCCTCTCCCGGGAAAGGGCCTATGCCCTCGGGGCTGTGGGCCCAATGCTCCGGGCCTCAGGGGTCGAGTATGACATGAGGAAAAAGGGCTACGAGGCCTATCCAGAGCTGGACTTCTCTCCCATGGTGGAGACCGCCGGGGACTCCATGGCCCGGGCCAAGGTCCGCATCCGGGAGATCGCCGAGTCCCTCCGCCTGGTGGCCGAGATCAGTCAACGCATCCCCGGCGGTCCCGTCTCCGTCCCCGTCAAGGGCCTGCCGAGCGGGGAGGCCTGGATCAGGATCGAGCAGCCCCGGGGGGAGGCCCTCTATTTCGTGCGGGCCAACGGCAAGAAGAACCCCGAGCGCTTCCGCCTCCGGACCCCGACCTTCGCCAACGTGCCGGCCATGGTCGAGGCCATGAAGGGCGAGCAGCTCGCCGACGTGCCGACGATCGTCCTCACCATCGATCCCTGCATCTCCTGCACCGAGAGGTAGTCATGACCATCCTTCCCATGGCCCGCATCGCCCTGAGAAACCTCTTTACCCCCCCGGCCACCCGCCGCTACCCCTTCGTGGTGCGCAAGCCCTTCCCGGCCAGCCGGGGTCGCATAACCATCGACTTCGAGGCCTGCATCCTCTGCGGGGCCTGCCAGCGCCACTGTCCAGCCAACGCGATCGCTGTGGACAGGGCCTCAGGGCGCTGGTGGATCGACCGCTTCCGCTGTGTCAACTGCGGGGAGTGTGTCGTCGCCTGCCCCAAGAAATGCCTGTTTATGGACAATGTCCGCTCCAAGTCCGTGGCCTTCGCCAATGTGGCCGACCGCCAGGAGGAGCATATCCGCCCGGGGGCCACCCATGCATGAGGCGGGAGCCGCCCAGGCCATCGTCGGCATCCTCACGGCCGAGGCCGAGGCGCGGGGGGCCACCCGGGTCAGCTGCGTGAGGGTCGTGGCCGGCGAGGCCGGAGCCTACATGGAGGAGTCCCTGGCCTTTTACCTGGGCTTCTTCGCCAAGGGCGGCCCCGTCGAGGGGGCCCGCCTCGAGCTCAGGCTGGTCAAGCCCCGGATGCGCTGCCGGGCCTGCGGCCAGGAATTCGAGCGGGTCCACTTTTCCTTTGCCTGCCCGGGCTGTGGCGGGGAAGCCGAGGTCGCCGACCTGGGCCAGGAGTTCTATATCGAATCCGCTGACTTCGAGGGGGTCGAGGCCCCCTGCGCCGAGGCAGGGAACAGGGCATGCGTGTAGAGCTCAAGCGGGCCATCTACGAGGCCAACGACCGCCTGGCGGCCTCGATCCATGAGGACCTCCGCCGCCGGGGCATCTTTACGGTCAATATCCTGGGCAGCCCCGGGGCCGGCAAGACCAGCCTGATAACCCGCCTCGCCGGGGTCCTGGAAGGGCCCCTGGCCGTGATCGAGGGGGATGTGGCCTCGGACATAGACACCCAGGCCCTTCGGGCCCTGGGGATCAAGGCCTGGCAGATCGAGACCGGGGGGGATTGCCACCTCAACGCCCCGATGATCGAGGCTATCCTCAAGCAGATGGACGTCCCCGACGGGGCCTGGCTTTTTATCGAGAACATAGGCAACCTCATCTGCCCGGCGGAATTTGTCCTGGGGGAGGACATGAAGCTCGTGGTCTCCAGCGCCGCCGAGGGCCACGACAAGCCCAGGAAATACCCCATCATCTTCAACAAGTCCGCGGCCTGTGTCCTCACCAAGCTCGACCTGGCTGCGGCCGTGGGCTTTGACGAGGCGGCCTTCCGCTCCGGCCTGGGCCTTGTGGCCCCGGGAATACCCCTCCTGGCCCTCAACGGCAGGACCGGCGAGGGGGCGGAGGAACTCGGGGCCTGGCTCAAGGCTGCCCGGTCCCAGGTGTCTTGACGGTTTATTAATTATTGTCATCTTGACATTACACCCCCTTCCCGTAGTACCTTCTAGATGACAATATCTATGGATTTTGTCAAACGGAGGTACTATGGCCGTCATCATCCGCTCCCTTGGGGTCCATATTCCTGATAGGCGCGTCCCCAATTCTGAGGTCGCCCAGATGGTGGATACCACCGAGGAATGGATCGAGTCCCACACGGGGATCCAGAACCGCCACCTGGCCGCCGATGGGGACGTGACCAGCGACCTGGCCGCCGACGCCGCACGCAAGGCCCTCAAGGCCGCGGGCCTCGAGGCCAAGGAAATCGACCTTATCGTGGTAGCCACCGCCACGCCCGACTACTTTGGCTTTCCCTCGACGGCCTGCATTGTCCAGGACAAGATCGGCGCCTATGGCTGCGCCGCCTACGACCTAGGGGCGGGCTGCACGGGCTTTATCTATGCCCTGGATGTGGCCTCGGCCCAGCTTGAGGCCAGGAAGGGCAAGCATGCCCTGGTGATAGGCGCCGAGACCCTCTCCCGCATAGCCGACTGGAAGGACCGGTCGACCTGCGTCCTCTTTGGGGACGGGGCCGGCGCCGCCGTGCTTTCCAGGATCGACGAGGGCGGTCGGGGCATCATAGCCTCGGTCCTTGGGGCCGAGGGCAGCGGAGCCAAGGATCTCTATCTGGCCCAGCAAGACCGGGACCGGACCTTCGAGCGGGCCGAGCCCTCAACGCCCGTCCTCATGATGAACGGCAAAAAGGTCTATGACTTCGCGGTCAAGTCCATCACCGTCCTCGTCAACCGCCTCCTCC
>JAKPBN010000099.1 GCA_029778945.1 Spirochaetota bacterium | reverse complement strand
ACTGGACCTGCCCCCCCGACCTGGCCGGCCGGGCGGCCATTGTCGGCGGAGAGGCCATGCCCTTCACCTACGGCGACTGCCAGGCGGAGATGGACGTGATCAACCGGATCTTCATCGAGCTCATGCTCGAGGGGGACTCGGTGGGCCGGGGCTTCCAGTACCCCATCCCGACCTACAACGTGACCAAGGACTTCGATTGGGAGTCGCCCAACGCAAAGCTCCTCTTCGAGATGACGGCTAAGTACGGGACCCCCTATTTCCAGAACTTCGTGAACTCGGACCTGGACCCCGGCGATGTGCGCTCCATGTGCTGCCGCCTCCAGCTGGACAAAAGGGAGCTCCGCAAGCGGGGGGGAGGCCTCTTTGGCTCGGACGAGCTCACGGGTTCCATAGGGGTCGTCACGATCAATATGCCCAAGATCGGCTATCTCTGCCGGGCCCAGGGCGGCCAGGATGGCCGTGCCGGTTTCTATGCCCGTCTCGGCCGCCTCATGGACCTTGCGGCGGAGTCCCTAAGGATCAAGCGCAAGGTCATCACCCGCCTCCTGGACTCGGGCCTTTTCCCCTACACGCGGCGCTACCTCGGCTCCTTTGACAATCACTTCAACACCATAGGCCTCGTGGGCCTCCATGAGTGCTGCCTCAACTTCCTTGGGTCCGGCATCGACGAGGAGGAGGGCAGGGCCTTTGCCCTCGAGGTCCTCGAGCACATGAGGAGCCGCCTCCAGGACTACCAGGAGGCCACCGGGGAGCTCTTTAACCTCGAGGCTACCCCGGCGGAGTCCACCTCCTACCGCCTGGCCAAGCATGACAAGGAAAAATGGCCTGACATCGTGGTGAGCTCCGGCAAGACCGGCGGTGAGCCCTATTACACGAATTCCAGCCAGCTTCCGGCGGGCAAGACCGAGGATGTCTTTGATGCCCTGGACCACCAGGAGGGCCTCCAGGCCAAGTACACCGGGGGGACGGTCTTCCACCTCTTCCTGGGAGAGGCCCCCGAGGACTGGCGGGCCGTGAGGGACCTTGTGAGGGTTGTGGCCGGACGCTACCGGGTGCCCTATTTCACGATCTCCCCCACCTTCTCGGTCTGCCCCATTCACGGCTACCTGGCCGGGGAGCAGTGGACCTGCCCAAAATGCAAGGCCGAGCGGGAGGCCGGGCTTCGGGGCCAGATAGCCCAGGTGGAAGCGGAACTGGCCGCCCTGGCCCGATAGAAGGCGGCTTGCCCTTTTTAGATAAAGGTTTAATTGTAAACATAGGCTGGCTGGGGAGCCCGCCATCCTCGGGAGGGGAAGATGGACAAGAGACAGGAACTCGAGGGCCGGCTTGAGGCCCTGAGGCTCGAGCTGGCCCAGGTCGAGGGGCGCCAGACCGAGGTATATTCGCGCATCGTGGGCTATTACCGCTCGGTCCGCAACTGGAACGCGGGGAAGCGTGAGGAGTACTCGGACCGGGTGGCCTATGGCCTGCCCGAGCTGGCCATGGCCCCAGCGGCCTTGCCGGTAAACCTCCAGGCCAAGCCCGCCCGGCTCGAGGCAGGGGCCCCGGTCCTCGTGGAAAACCTCCTCGACTTTGCGGAGGCCCCGGCCTTGGCGATGGACGCCGAGGGGCCGGAAGGCAAGGCCGCGAGGATCGCAAGCTGCGGGATCCTGGTCTTCACGCGCAAGGCCTGCCCCAACTGTCCCCCGGTGGCGGACTTTATCAAGCGCTCGGGCCTGGCGGCTATCTTTGTGGACGTGGACGGCGAGGATGGCCTTGCCCTGGCCCGGCGGCACTCGGTCCTCGCGACCCCGACCGTCCTCGGCCTTGACGGGGAAGGCCAGGAATCCTTCAGGGCCTATGGCATAGAGGAAGTCCGCAAGATCCTCCCCCAGCCGGCCCTGGAGCCGTGCTGAGCCGGGTGGGATTGAGGAAAACCAGCCTAATAGACTATCCAGGCCGGCTCGCCTCGGTCCTCTTTACCCCGGGTTGCGATTTTTCCTGCCCCTATTGCCAGAATGCCCCCCTCGTGGTCGGGCCGGCCGGCTCCTGGCCTGAGGACCTCCTGGACCTGGAGGAGGCCCTCGGCCTCGTGGAGGCCAGGAAGGGCCTTGTGGGCGGAGTCGTCCTGTCCGGAGGGGAACCCCTCCTCCACGGGGAACTGCCCGGCATCGCCTCCCGGCTAAAGGCCTCAGGCTTTGCCATCAAGCTCGACACCAATGGCTCACTACCCGATCGCATCGAGGCCGTGAGGGCCGACTATATCGCCCTCGACCTCAAGACCGCCCCTTCGCGCTACGGCCTTGTCGCTCCTGGCCAGGCCGAGGCCGGAAAGGCCCTCCTCTCCTCCCTCAAGGTCGTGAGGGAATCCGGGGCGGCCTATGAGCTCAGGATGACCCTCGCTCCAGGCATCGTGTCTCCCGCCGACCTTGAGGAACTCCTCGACCTCCTTGATCCTCGGGACGAGCTCGTCCTCCAGGCCTTTAGGCCCGGGGGCTGCCTGGATCCGGCCTGGGACCACCTCGAGCCCTGGCCCGAGCAGGCGGTGCTGGACTTCCTTGGGGGCCTTCGAAGGGTCGCGCCCCGGTCCAGGCTTCGGGGCGGCCTGGGCGGGCTGGGCGCGATGGCTGGCCTCGGCTAGGATGCTAGGCATGGCAAAAGCCCAGGACCTGCCCTTCCATCCCCTGGTCGCGCAATGGTTTTTGGGCCATTACGGCAAGCCTACTCCGGTCCAGGTGGAGACCTGGGCTAGGGTCGCGGCGGGGGACCATGTGCTCGCCCTGGCCCCCACGGGCTCGGGCAAGACCTTGGCCGCCTTTCTCCACGCCCTCTCCCAGCTGGCCTCGGGCAAGCTCGCCCCCGAGGGCCTGCGGGTCCTCTATGTCTCTCCCCTCAAGGCCCTCAACGAGGATATCCGCCGCAATCTCGAGATTCCCCTCGAGGGCCTAGCCCAGGCCTTCAAGGAGGCGGGGCTGGCCTATCCCGCCCTGAGGGCCGAGACTCGGTCCGGGGACACCCCCCAGGCCCAGCGCCGGCGCTTTCTCACAAGGCCCCCCGCTATCCTTTGCACGACTCCAGAAAGCCTCGCCATCCTGCTCGACTCCCCCAGGGCCCGGCCCATCCTCGCGGGGGTGAGGCTCCTCATCCTCGACGAGGTCCATGCCGTCGCGGGCAGCAAACGGGGCTCCCTCCTCGCCTCCTCGGTGGGCCGCCTAGCCCTCCTGGCCGGGGAGTTCCAGCGGATAGCCCTCTCGGCCACCCTCGACCCGCCGGATTCGGTCCAGGCCTTTGTGGGAGGCCTTGTCTTGAGCCGCGGACCCCAGGGAGAGGCGCGTTATGCGCCCCGGCCCGTCACCCTCGTGGCCCCGCCCATGGACAAGGTCGTGGATTTCTCCGTCACCTGGCCCGAGGCGGGCCTCCCTGGCCCAGGCCTCGTCCGGGGGGACGCCGATCCCGCCGCCTCCCGCTACGACGCCGTCATCCCTGCCATGGCGGAGAGGCTCAAGGCCGCCCGGCGCATCATCATCTTCACCGATTCCCGGAGGCGGGCCGAGCGCATCGCCTTCCTCCTCAACGAGTCCCTGGGCCAGGGGACGGCCTGGGCCCACCACGGCTCCCTGGCCAAGGAGGCCCGCCTTGTCGTGGAGGAGCGCTTCAAGGCCGGGCAGATCCGCTGCGTGGTGGCCACGGCCTCCCTGGAGCTGGGCATCGACATAGGGGAGGTCGACGAGGTCCTCCTCGCCGGGGCGCCCCCTGAGGTCTCGGCCGCCCTGCAGCGGGCCGGGCGCTCCGGCCACGGGGTGGGCGGGATCTCCCGGGCCATCCTCTATCCCTTCCATGGGATGGATGTCCTCCGCTCGGCCGCCGTCGTGATGGGGGCCAGGGAGAGGGAGCTCGAGGCCCTCCACCTGCCCCGCTCCCCCTTGGACGTCCTGGCCCAGGTCCTCCTAAGCCTCTGCGCCGAGGGCGAGTGGCCGATCCAGGCCCTCTATGAGACCGTCCTCACCTTCCCGCCCTTTGTGGGCCTGGAGCGTTCCCTCTTCGACTCAAGCCTTGCCATGCTCTCAGGACGTTATGCGATTCCTGGAAACGCGGGCGGAGGAGGGGCGGGGGCGAGGCTCCGGGAGCTCGAGCCTCGGGTCTATGTGGACGCCGCCACGGCCACGGTCAGGGCCAGGGACGGGGTCAGGGCCCTCCTCAATTCCGCCGGGGGCGCCATCCCCGACCGGGGCCATTTTTCCCTGCGGGTGGCCGGATCGGGCACGAGGATCGGGGCGCTCGATGAGGAATTCGTCTTTGAGCGCAAGGTCGGCGAGGCCTTTACCCTGGGGGCCCAGTCCTGGCGCATAAGCTCGATCGGGGACGAGGCCGTCGAGGTCGAGCCCCTGGGCAAGAGCTCGGACTTTATCCCCTTCTGGAAGGCCGAGGGCCGCTACCGCTCCTCTGTTGTTAGCCGGCGCATCCTCGAGCTCCTCGGCCGGATTTCGGCCATCCTGGCGGCCAAGGGGCGGGACCGAGAGGCCGCCGAGGCGGGAATAAGGGACTTCCTTTTCCGGGAGGCGGGCCTTGACGAGGCAGCCTCAAGGGTGGCCTCGTCCTTTGTGGCCGCCCAGATGAGCGCGATGGGCGATTCGGCCTGGGCCCTGCCCGGGCCGGCCACCTTGGCTTTGGAGGCCTATGCGGACCCCACGCGGCGGGCCGAGGCCCACTGTGTCATCCTCCATACCTTGAGGGGCGGGGCGATCAATGAGGTCCTGGGCCTGGCCCTGGCGGCGGCCCTGGAGGAGGAGGGGGGCCTTGCCCCCGAGGTGATCAGCGACGACGACTTTGTCCTCCTCATTCTGCCGGCCGTGGAGGCCGGCCCGGGTGGGGTGGGGGAGTCCAGTTCGAGAGTCGCGGCCCTCCTCGGGCGCCTGGGGCCACGAAAGCGCCTGGAGGGCCTCGTGCGCAGCCGCCTTGAGTCCTCGGGCCTCTTTGGGGCCCAGTTCCGGGAGGCCGCGGGCCGGGCCCTCCTTATCCCCCGGGGCATCCATGGCAAGCGCAGCCCCCTCTGGGTGACCAGGCTCAGGGCCAAGCGTCTCTTCGAGGCCGTGCGAGAGCGGTCTGACTTTCCTGTCACCATCGAGACCTGGAGGGCCTGCCTCACGGATATCCTCGATCTGGACGGGGCGGCGGAGCTTGTGGACGGGCTAGCCTCGGGCCAGATCAAGCTGGGGATCTTCCAGACCCGCAGCCCCTCTCCTTTTGCCAAGGAAGCGATCTGGCGGGAGACGGCGGAATATATGTACCAGGGAGATGAGCTGCGCGGCTCCGCCCGGCCCGCGGGAGGAGGGGACGCGATAGCCGCCGCCCTCCGCTCCTCCCGGCTTAGGCCCCGCCTCGCCGACTCCCTGCTTAGGGACTTTAGCCTGCGGGCCACCCGGCTCCTAAGCGGCTGGGGGCCCGGGGATCCCTTCGAGCTGGCCGAGTGGGTCAAGGAGAGGGTCCTCATCCCCGTGGACGAGTTGGGCGATCTCCTGGCTGCCGGGGAGCCCGGCCTCGCCGCGGCCCTGGAAGCCGATCCTACTGTCGGGGGCCGGATATCCACCATCGTGCTTCCCGGGGCCGGACTCGGATGCCTTGTCCATGAGGAGCTCAAGGGTGAGGTCCTCGCCGAGCCCGGGGCCTATCTGGGGGAATGGCTCAGGCACACCGGCCCCATCGACCTTCCTAGGATACGGGCCCTCTTCGGGTTTACGGAAGAGGGCCTCGCCGGCCTCCTTTCTGAGCTCGAGGAGGAGGGCCAGGTCGTGGTGGACGAGTTCCGGGACGGCTCGGACCTTGTGGAGGCCGTGGACGCGGAAAACCTTGAGATCCTCCTCCGCCTGGGCCGCAAGGCCAGGCGGCCTGAGGTCCTGCCCAGGCCGGGCCGGGATCTCTATCTCCTCCTTGCCCGTCTCCAGGGCCTAAGATCCGCCCCTAGCCAGACGGATCCCCCGGGCCTAGGGGCCTGCCTTGAGCGCCTATCCGGCCTTGGCCTCCCTTTAAGGCTCCTGGAGACCGAGATCCTCCCCTGCCGGGTGGCAAGTTATGCGCCTCGGCTTATGGATGAGGTCCTGGCGCGGGGCGAGCTTGTCTGGTATGGGACCGGAGTGGAGAGCCTGGCCTTTGCCCGGCCCGAGGAGCTTGAGCTCTTTCTCGAGCCTGGCCGCCCCTCGGCCCTCATCCCCTCGGATGCCCCGCCCCGGGACTTCTGGGAGATCCACGGCCGCCAGGGTGGAAGGACCAGGGAGCTCGCCCTTGCGCTTTGGGCCGAGGCCTGGGAGGCCCGGATCACCAGCCCGGGCTTTGAGGCCCTCCGTCTCGGGCTGAGGAACGGCTATGGGAAGGACCTGCCCGAGCTGGAGGCCGAGTCCTCGGCCTCCCCGGGGGGACCGGTTCCAGGCTACCGCAACCCGGTCCTGCCCCGGGCGCTTAAGGGACGCTGGAGGCAGGGTCCCCCCGTGGCGGGAAGCTGGTATTCCCTCGAGCTCCCCGGGGCTGGGCCCCAGGACATCCTCGACGAGGGCGAGCTGGATGCGGCCCGGGTAAAAGTCCTGGCCAGACGCTATGGCCTCCTTTGCCGCTTTCTCCTTGAGAGGGAGGCTCCTCGGCTGCGCTGGTCCCGGCTTTTTCCGGCCCTGCGCCTGCTTGAGCTCCGGGGCGAGCTTGTCTACGGGCGCTTCTTTGAGGACATCGAGGGTCCCCAGTTCCTGAGCCCCGAGGCCTTTGAGCTCTGGTCGGGCCTCGGGCAAGGGCCTGAGAAGGTGGAAGGCGCCGAAGGGCTCTGGCTCAACGCCCTCGATCCGGTGGTCCCGAGCCTTGCCCTCCAGGCCGAGGCGGCAGGCCTCGATTGGCCTTCCCGCCTTCCAGGTAATCACCTGGGTGTAGTGGAGGGGAGGCTGGCCGCGACCCTGATTCGCTCGGGCAAGGAGCTCTGCTTTGCTCCGGGCCTGGGCGACGACGGGGTGAGGGCCCTGGTCCAGGGCCTCAGGGTCCTGAGGGCCTCCACGGGCAAGCGCATAGGCCTTGCCCAAATCGAGGGCCAGAGGGCTGCCGACTGGCCCAGGGCGCCCATCCTCCTGGAGGCGGGCTTTGAGGCCGACCGGGGTAGCCTTGTCCTCTGGTAGTACTAGATAGTACTAGGTTGGGTTGTCCCGGCGGCTCGACTTGCGCTCGTTGAAGGAGAGGAGGGTCTTCCGGAGCCTGATGGAGATGGGGGTGACCTCGACCATCTCGTCCTCCTGGAGGAGGAGGATGGCCCTCTCGAGGGTCATGGGCTGGATCGGGGTGAGGGTCAGGGCCTCGTCCTTGAGGACGGACCGCATGTTGGAGAGCTTCTTCTCCTTGGCGGGATTGACGTCTAGGTCTTGGTCGAGGTTGTGCTCTCCGATGATCATGCCTTCGTAGACGGGATCCCCGGGCACGACAAATAGGCGGCCCCGGGGCTCGAGATGGTAAAGGCCATAGGTGACGGCCTTGCCGCTCCGGTCCGAGACCAGGGAGCCGGTATAGCGGTTGATGATGTCGCCGCGGTATTCCTCGTAGCCTGAGAGGTAGGAGTTCATCATCCCCGTGCCCTTCGTGTCGGTAAGGAAGATGTCCCTATAGCCTATCAGGGCCCGGGACGGCACGGAGAACTCAAGTCTGACCCGGCCCCCGTCGTGGCTGGTGAAAGCGAGCATCCTGCCCTTGCGGGCGGTGAGCTTTTCCGTGACGATCCCGGAGAAGGCCTCGTTGCAGTCCACAAAGAGGTGCTCGATGGGTTCCTTCCTCACCCCGGCCTCGTGGCGGTAGATGACCTCCGGGCGGCCCACACAGAGCTCAAAGCCCTCGCGCCGGAGCATCTCGATGAGGATGACAAGCTGGAATTCCCCCCGGCCCCGGACAATGAAGCCCCCGCCTCCCTTGGCCTCCTCCACCTGGATGGAGACATTCTTGAGGGTCTCCTTGCGCAGGCGCTCGAGGAGCTGGAGGGACTGCAGGTTCTTGCCCTCCCGGCCTGACAAGGGAGAGGTGTTGACCGCAAAGCGCATGGCTACCGTGGGCTCGTCGACAATGATGCGCTTGAGGGCCTTGGGGGCGTCCCGGGTGCAGATGGTGTCCCCGATGTGGACGTTCTCTATCCCCGAGAGGACGATGATGTCCCCCGCGAGGGCATCCTCGATCTCCACGAGCTTGACGCCCTCGTAGGCCTGGAGCTTGGAGATGGAGAGGGCCTCCCGCCTATCTCCTTCACCGATGCAGGCCAGGGGATCCTTCGAGTGGGCCCGGCCGTTCATCACCTTGCCTATGGCCTGGCGGCCAAAGTAGTCCGAGTAGGAAAGGTCGGAGACCAGCATCTGGAAGGGTTCCCTGGAGAAATAGCTTGGGGCGGGGATCTCCCGGAGGATGGCGTCCAGGAGGGGATGGAGGTTGTCGCTCTTGTCCTCGAGTCTATCCTGGGCTATGCCGGCCCGGCCGATCGCATAGAGGACGGGGAATTCCATCTGACCATCGTTGGCCCCCAGGTCGATAAAAAGGTCATAGATCTCCGAGAGGACCTCGGCCGGCCGGGCGTCCTGGCGGTCGATCTTGTTGATCACCACAATTATGGACAGTCCGCCTTCGAGAGCCTTGGATAGGACAAAGCGGGTCTGGGGCAGGGGGCCCTCGGAGGCGTCCACGAGGAGGATGGCGCCATCGACCATGGAGAGGGCCCGCTCGACCTCGCCGCCAAAATCCGCGTGGCCCGGGGTGTCGAGGATGTTGATCTTTACGCCCTTCCAGGGGACGGAGCAGTTCTTGGCGGCGATGGTGATCCCGCGCTCGCGTTCGAGGTCCATGGAGTCCATCAGGCGCTCCTGGGTCTCCTGGCCCTCCCGGAAGAGGCCGGACTGGCGGAACATGGCGTCCACGAGGGTGGTCTTGCCGTGGTCTACGTGGGCGATTATGGCGATGTTGCGGATCCCGGGATTTGAGGCGTCGTGGCTCACGGACTTGTCCTGGTTTGAGGGACTGCTAGGCGGGGGATGGCCCATCCTAGCGGATTTTAGGGGCTTGGTATAGGGCGGGGCATCCAGGGCCGGTCTGAGCGCGATCAGAATGCGCTGGCGGCGATCGGCGCATCGACCTTCCAGGCCTTCCCCAATTCCCCCAAGGCTTCCCAGGTCTTCCCCAGTATCGGCACCCCCAGGCGCGCGCTCTCCTCCTCGGCCTCCCGTTCCGGGAGGCCGGCATAGTAGATCCGCTCCTCGTCCTCGGCCCGGGGGGCTTGCCGCAGGGCCCTGAGCATCCGGTCCATGTCGAGGCGGAATTCCTCCGGGTCCCGGAAGCGGTCGATCCGGATCGCCCCAAAGAAATGGCTCACCCGGGCCCAGTGGGAGGCTATGCCAAAATGGTTGGAGTCCCGCACGGAGGCGAGGGCCATCCCGGAGAGCCTGGCCTTCGCGATTACCCTTGCCATGGCCTGGGCGCTCGCCGGGGCCCCGAGGCCCCCATGGGCGTCGAGGACCAGGGAGGTGGCGGTGTCGGCCACCGTCTCCAAGTCCGCAGCCGGAAGGATCTGGCCCGTGGTGAGGCCGTTGACATAGCGGCCCAGGCGGCCCGTGCCGTGGGAGAGAATGCCCATCGCGTCCGCCGCCACGAGGACTTCGGCGGAGATCAGCGCCTCGGCCAGGGGGACCCCGAGGGCCTGGAATATTTCCCGGCAGAAGCGGGTCAGGTCTTGCCTAGGGACGCGGACTAGCTGGGCGGTCATGGCCGTGGGTCCTCCAAAAGGGAATACTAGCCCCCAGGACCCAGGATGTAAATCCAGGCCGCCCCTAGGCCTTCCTAAAGAGCTCCCGGACCTCCTCGTCGGTCATCCTTCCGAGCCAGCTCTCCCCGGCGGCGACACTGATCTCGGCAAGCTCGCGCTTGCCCTTGATCATCGCGTCGAGCCTTTCCTCAAAGGTGCCCAGGGTGACTAGGCGGTGCACAAAGACGGTCCGGGCCTGGCCTAGGCGGTGGCTTCGGTCGGTGGCCTGGGCCTCGACGGCCGGGTTGAACCAGAGGTCATAGTGGATGACGTGGGTGGCCGCGGTGAGATTGAGTCCGAGGCCGCCCGCCCGAAGGCTCACAAGCATGAGGGGCTTGCCGGGGTCCTCCTGGAAGGATCTCACGGCCTGGTCCCGGTCCTCCTCGTCCATGCCCCCGTGGTAGACCAGGGCCTCGACACCAAGCTTTTTTTTCACCAGCCCGTCCAGGATTCCAAGAACCTGGACATATTGGCTAAAGACAAGGGCCTTTTCGCCGCCGGCCAGGATCTTGCCCAGGATGGCCAGCAGGAGCAGGGCCTTGCCCGATAGCTCGGCCTCGGGGGGGCTCACCTTGTCATAGGCCCGGGGATGGTCGCAGACCTGCTTCAGGGAGGTGATAAGGCCTAGGATTATCCCCTGGCGCCGGCCTTGCCCGGCCGTGGCCAGGGACTCCAGGCTCCTCTGCACAACCCCGGCGTAGAGGCCGGCCTGGGCCGGCACGAGTTGGGCGGCCTCGTCCATCTCCACCCGGGCCGGAAGGTCCTCGGCGACCCCGGGGTCGGTCTTGAGCCTTCTCAGGATAAATGGAGAAGTTATGCGCCTGAGCTCTGCGGCCTTGGTCCTGTCCAGCTCCCCCTCTATCGGCCTGCGCCAGGCCTTGGAAAAGGCCGCGGCCGAGCCGAGGTAGCCCGGAAAGACCAGGTCCAGGATGGCCCGCAGGTCCTCCAGGCGGTTTTCCAGGGGCGTTCCGGATAGGCCCAGGCGGCGCGCGGCCCTGAGTCCTCGGAGGCTCACCGCCGCCTTGGTCTTGCGGTTCTTGAGGAGCTGGGCCTCGTCGACGATGAGGAGGGAAAAAGGCCGCTTCATGAGGATGGCCTCGTCTCTTGTGGCGGTCTCCTTGGTGCTCAGGTGCACGACGGGGCCGTCCACCAGGCCGCGGCCGGGGCCGTGGTAGACCGCGACGCCAAGGCTCGGGGCAAAGCGTCTCAGTTCCCTCCGCCAATTGAGGAGGAGGGCGGCCGGGGCCAGCACGAGGACCCCATTCTCCAGAAGTCCCGCCTCCTCAAGGCCCAGGATCACGGCTATGGCCTGGACGGTCTTGCCAAGGCCCATGTCATCCGCAAGAAGACAGCCAAAGCCAGATAGGAGGTTGGAGAGAATCCAGCGGAAGCCCCGCTCCTGATAGGGCCTTAGCTCGGCCTTGAGGCCCCGGGGGAGGGGAAAATCCCTCTCCCGGAAGAGGGAAGCCAGGACTTCCTCGGCGTCGGCGGAAAAGCTTGCTTCCCCTAGGCTTCGGGCCTGGAGTATTCCCAGGGCGTCCGGGACTTCCGCCGTCCTGGCCTTGGAAAGGAGGCTTTCCGCCACCCGGGGATCCAGGCGCACGAACTCATCGTGGTAGCGCACAAGGCCCGAGGACGCGGAGACGAGGGCCTCGAAGTCCTCGAGGCTCAGCTCCTGGTCTCCGAGGGCGATCCTCCATTCCCAGCGGAGGGTTGAATCCATGTCGAGCCAGGTCCGGAGGCTCTTGCCGGGACTGCGGTCCACCCGGAGGACCATGCGGGGATTGAGGCTTTCCTTGAGGTCCCGGGAAAAGACCACGTCGATGCCGAGCAGGCCCAGCAGGGTGGAGGCCTCTCCTAGGAAGGCCGCGGTCCGGCTCCGGCCCAGGTCCACATAGGCCGCGTCGAGAAGGCCCTCGAGCTCGGGAAAGAGCCCGAACAGGGCCTGGGGCGCCTCCAAGACCGAGGTTCCATGCCGGGCCCTCGCGGTCTCCAGGTCGAGGCTTTGAGGGAGGCCATGGGAAAAATCCAGGACCTTGAGCCCAAGCCTGAGAACAGGGGCCTGCTCATCGGGCTCGAAGATCTCCAGGCGATAGCGCCAGGCGCCGAAGCGGACCTGGAAAACTCTCAGCCAGGCCTCGAGGGCCTCGGCCCTGCTCCTGTCGCGGCTATCGATTATTCTCAGGACCTGACCCTCAAAGAGAACTTGTCCCAGCCAGTGGCCCTTGGAGCCTAGGTAGCGGGGCGACCATTCCTGGGCCTGGGCCCACAGGGTAAGGATCCTCTCCATGAGAAGCCTAACAAGGTCTTCCCGGGAGGGCGGCCTTTTCCCTTTGAGCCCCGATAGGGCCAGCTCGGGCCCGGGTCCGCGGGAAAGCTCTGTGAGGAGCCCTTGGGTCTCCGGGAAGCCTGGAAGAGGTGCCCAGTCTATCCTCAGTCCGGCCTTGGACTTCCTGGCCCGAGGCGCAAAGGCCCCGGCCCTGCGGATCCCATCAATAGCCCTAAAAAGCCTAAAGAGAAAGTGGTAAGCCTCATTGCCCCGGGGATCCCGTAGCTCAAGAAAAAGCTCAAAGGCTTGGTCGAGGGCCAGGCTGATCCCTGGCCCCTTGCCCAAGGCCCCCGCTATGGTCAGGACGGGCTCGCCCCAGGCCGAGGAGCCGAGCCTCAGCCCATAGCTTGCTCGGGATAGCCAGGACTCAAGGCCTTCCCCCGGATAATCCTTGAGGCCTTCCTCTGGGGGTGGAGCCAGGCCGGCCAGGGCCCGGTGATAAAAGTCCGCCAGGACCAGGGGCAGGGCCTGGCCCCCCAGGCGGGGACAGGGAAGGCAAAGGCCTAGGACATCATCGAGGCGACTCTCGAGGGGCATGCTTTCTAAAGCCCCGGGAAAGTCTCCCTGCTTGAGGGACTAGGGCTTCATTGCCTGACCGGCCGCCTGGGCCTGGGCCTCGTCCCGGTCGATGTCGAGGACGGCATAGAGAAGGGCCTCGCCGGCCCCCCGGCCGTGGTCCTTGGCTTGGAGGTCGAGGAGCCGGAGGCCCGAACCGGGGGCCTTGGCCTCGGCCCAGGCCGCCTCGCCTGAGCTGTTCGAATAGCGCACAACCTCATCGGTCGGGGAGGCCGCGAGGAGGACCTTGAGGTCCTTGGGAGGAGTCCAGGTGTCGAGCCTGGCGGCCATCTGGGCACGGTAGTAGGCCAGGCTCTCAGGATCTTTTCTCAGCGCCTCGAGATAGGCCGGCAGAAAGAGGTCCTCGGCGCTCACTAGGCCCTTGCGCTTGCCCACCGCCTTGGCGATCTGGGTGTTGAGCTCGTCCGCGCTGTGGCGGCCGTCAATGAGGGGAACTATATCCCTGATGGCCTCGGGCTTGAGGATCTCCTCGGGCTTTACCAGTCCGGGATAGGCCCGCGCCCAGCCCAGGACCAGGAATACCTGGTCTTCAGGATGGCCCAGGATCTCGGACTCCTCGGTCATAAAGGGGACCCCGGCCATCAAGTTCAGGGGGGCGGCCAGGGGATAGGCCGCGGTGAGCCTCAGGC
>JAKPBN010000034.1 GCA_029778945.1 Spirochaetota bacterium | reverse complement strand
CTCACCCCATACGAGGCCCTTGATGTCAGAAATGCGAAAGCCCGTCATTGCGGCAAACAGGAAGGCTCTCCTTACCTCGGCACCGAGCTGCCCGCCAATCGAGATGCTGGCTAGTCTTCTAAGCTCATCTTCTACAAGGTAAACCTTAACGACTTCGGGGACTCTAATCCCTTTTACGCCCTCCACGGGATTGTGGGGTATGAGTCGATCGCGCTCAGCCTGCCTAAGAACTGTCCCGAGGGCACTAAGGTACTTTGAGGCCGTGGACGCCCCAATCTTCGTGCTCGAGAGGAGAAAGGCGCGATAGCCATCGACCCAGCGCTCATTAATGGCATTAAGGAGGATGCCGCCGGCGAACTCCTCAAGGTAGCGAAGGGACTTTGGGAGAGGATTTTTGGGAGCCTGGTCCTTGGCAATTTCCCTTGCGTAGACGACAAGGAGCTTCTTGGCCCCAATAAGATCCGGCAAGTTCCAGGCTACCGCGGCTAGCTGCTGTTCTCGTTTGGATCTGATGACCTCAGCCAAACGCTGAACTTCCTTGTTTTCCCGGGGATCGCTCGAAACTTTGAGCCGGAGAGCTTCCCATTTTCTGATTCCATTATGGTAGATGTCGAGGTAGTAATGGCCGCTCTTCACTCGAACATGGACGCTCATGCCGCCTCCTGACTATTCTGTTATTTCTACACATATTCTACAAATGGTAGGAAAAAGAAGTCAAGATAAGGATAAAAAAAGAAAAGGCACCAGATTGCTCTGGTGCCTTTTTTTAGGCCTCATCAGGAATTACCCTGATTCAAGTAAATCTAGGAAGCATCACGGAAGCCTATAGCAGGGGCAGGACTCGAACCTGCGACCTCCGGGTTATGAGCCCGACGAGCTGCCAACTGCTCTACCCTGCGTCGTGTTGAGATGAATCTACAGAAAACGCAAGATTATGTCAAGGGATGCAGGAAAATTTGGAGATTTTAGCAAAAGTTCAGAATCCAGTGACGAGGCGCGGAAAGCCTTTACAGGTGGAAAATCCTACGAAGGTTGGCCTTGCGGCCCAGGCGGTAGTGGAAATAGAGGAGAAAAAGCCCCACCGGGAGGATGGCAAAGGCGACAATCGCCGACCAGGTAAAGCCTAAAAGGCGGTCCTGGGCAAGCCTCAGGGTGGTCTCGATGCAGAGGCACACCCCGGCCACCGCAAAGAGGGCAAAGCCCAGGAGGTTGGTGCCCTGGCGCTTGACGGTCATGGAGGCCCAGACGAGGGAGAGGATGGCGACCTGGACCACGAGGGTGATGGGCAAGGCAATGCTGAGGGACCAGCTGGGGGTCCTCAGGGCCGCCCAGTCCAGGCCCACGAAAAAGAGGGGAAGGGCCGGGGTCATGGTGGCCACGATAGCCGCCGGCCGGCCGTGGAAGACCCGGAGGGCCGTGGAAAACACGAAGAGGAGGCCCAGGGAGAGGAGGGGGTAGACCGACCAGGAGACCCGGCCGGCCCTGAGGAGGTCGATGGCGAGGACCGCCACCCCGGCTATGAGCAGGCAGACCGAGCGGACTTCCCAGCCCAGGGTGAGACTCTCGGCCTTGGACAGGCCCGTTTGGCCCTCGGGATCGAGCAGGGACATCAGGAGTCCTCCAGGTTGCACTCGATCCTCACCGCCAGGCCCAGGGAGGCCAGCCTCTGGAAAAACAGCCTCTCCACCTCCCTGGTCTGGCCCATGCCCCCGAAGGTGAGATAGAGCTTGCCCTTCCAGCTGACCATGGTGGCCTTGGTCTTGATGGTCCTGGCCGGGGCGGCGATCATGTCCAGCCTCTCGATGTGGGCGGCCACGGCGGGGGAAAAGCTCGGCGAGCCCAGGTTGGACATGACCCCGGAGATGATGTTCTCCCCGTAGTAGGAATACAGGATGCGCATAAAGGGGCTCTTGATGAACAGGGGCAGGACCCGGACGGCGAGGTTTCTCCCGCCTCCCACATTGCGGGCGATGTGACGGGCCATGGAAGGGGCGTCGATCTCGCAGCGCATCTGGTGGTGGATCTTGGACACGATGTCCGAAAGCTCCCTCCGGCCCAGGCGGAGGTCCTGCTGGACATGGACAAAGAGGCTGAAATTGCGGTTGGTCCTCGTGGGATGGAACTGGCGCATGTTCACCGGAACCTCGATGGAGAGGCGGGTCCGGCGGCGGAGGGCCTTGGGCAGGCCGAGCCAGAGGCCCTGGAGGGACTCCATGTAGACCCCGGTCATGAGCTCCGTGAGGCTGACCTTGTAGGACTTGGCCAGGGCGAGGGCCGGCTCAAGGTCCATCACCCCGGTAATGATGCGGTATTGCCCCACGGGAAGGTCGGGCCCGGGGATGCGGAAGGCCGGCCTTTCGTGGTCCGGGTGGGGATAGGAGCCGGGGAAGTAGCGGTTATAGGCGTCCTCGGTCTCCTCGGGATCGGCCGGGGCGTCCAGGTCGAGCAGGTCGGGGTCCGAGTCCAGGGGGACCTCCTCCCCGAGCTGGCGGTAATACTCGGCCAGGAGGTTCTTGAGGAAGCGCATCCCCCCTGTGCCGTCCGTGAGGACGTGGCTGAACTCGCAGGCTATCCTGGACTCCCTGGCCTTGACCCTGAACAGGCAGGTCCCGGGCCGCCGCATGTCGAAATCCTGGCAGGGCGAGGGGGGATCGGCCTCGACCAGGACACGGGACCCATGAGGCTCGAGGTAGTGGCCAAAGGCGCCCTTCCGGAGCTCGACCACGAAATAGTGGAAGCGGGCGGCGCAGCGGTCCAGGGCGGCCTGGAGGGCGGCTATCCGTACGGGGGCGTCCAGGGTGGCGGACACCCTGAACAGGAGGGTATCCCGGGGGGAGACCACCGCGGGCATGATCATCGCGGCGTTGTCCAGGGTGTACCAGTCCCCCAGGCCATCCTGGTACCTCGTCCTGGCCTTGCGGGCGTTTTTCCTCGTAACCTTGTCGTCCATAGGGTCCTTCTAGTCAAAGTCTAGTATAAGAGACAGGCCTTTGGAAAAAGCGTTGCGCCGCCGGGCCGCCCCCTTCCTCTAGAGGAAGGACACGAAGGGCATGAGGAGGACAAAGAGGACGGTGACCACCAGGGCCGGGAGGAAGTCCCCGGTCTTGAGCTTCTTGAGGTCGAGGAGGTTGATCCCGATCATGATGACCAGGGCCCCGCCTATGCCCGTGACCTCGGCGAGCATGAGGGGGCTCACGTAGGGGGCGATCCACACCGATGCTATGGTGAGGATGCCCTGGTAGACGAGGACCGAGAGGGCGGAAAAGGCCACCCCGGGCCCCATGGCGCTGGCGAAGATTATGGACATGAAGCCGTCCAGGGCGGACTTGGTGAGGAGAATCCCGTAGTCCCCCTCGGTGCCGGCCTTGAAGGAGCCCACGATGGCCATGGCTCCGGCGCAGTAGAGGACCGAGGCGGAGAGGAAGCCGTAGGCGAAGGACGAGTCGTCGGCCTTGGCAAAGCGGCGCTTGAGGACATCCCCGAGCTTGAGGATGCCCCGCTCGACCCCAAGGAGGGTCCCCAGGAGCCCGCCGATGATGAGGGCCAGGGCAAAGGCCAGCATGTGGGTGGACTTGAAGGCCATCTGCATGCCGATGACGAGGGTGACGATGCCGGCCGCGGAGAAGACCGCGACCTCGTATTCCTTCTTGAGCCCCTTCTTGATAAAGAGGCCCAGGACCGAGCCCACGACGATGGCGAGGGCATTGATCAGGGTTGCGAGCATGGACAGACTCCCTAGGGGCGGCCGGATATGGCCTTTACCCGGGAGGGATTGCTAGCCTTGACCGCGCTCTGGCGAGTATAGCATAATCGATCCCGAAAGGGGGGTGAGCGGATGACGACCAAGTCCCAGGCCAGGGTGCCCGACACCCAGGACCTCGAGATCGACGAAGCCTCGGTCCAGGAAGACCTCCCCCTCCTCGATGGCCTGGCCACGGGCCGGGTCTACTGCGCCAACTGCATACACTGCAAGCTCCTCCCCTCCCCGGCCGGCGCCGAGGGCAGCTATCGCCTCCGGGTCCGCTGCGAGGCGGGCAAGTGGCGCAAGAAGCTCGGGGAAGAGAAGATCTACAAGTACTTTACCGTTGCCCGCCGCTCAATCCCCTCCTGCTCCTCCTACGAGGACATGGGCGAGACCGACGAGTTCCTCCGGGACCTCCGCCAGGACCTGCCCACGAGGGACGAGATCTACTCCACCTGAACGGAGACTGAAGGATATGAAGCGAATCCCGCTCCTGGCCGCGGCCATCCTGGCCCTGGGCCTTACTCTCACCCTGGGCTGCTCCAGCGCCCCCAAAGTCATCCCCGAGGGCCTGTCCTCGAGCGAGCTGATCCAGCGCGCCCAGGAGGCCTCGGACTCCTACAACTACGACCTGGCCATCCAGTACTACCGGACCGCGATGGAGCGCTACGGCACCGACGCCTCCATGCAGGCCATGGGCCAGTATGAGATCGCCTTTATCTACTACAAGCAGGACAAGTTCCAGGAGTCCGAGGACCTCTTCAAGAGCCTCTTGGCCCTCTACGACGGCCCCTCGGGCCCCTCCCTCCCCCCCCGCTACAAGATCCTGGCCCTCAAGGTCCTCCCCAAGGTCGAGGCCGCCCTGGCCGCCAAGGCCAAGAAAGCCGCCCCCAAGAAATAGCCCCCAGCCTCCCGTAAATGCAAAAGACCGCCTCCTCGGGCGGTCTCTTTTTTCCCCGCCTCCCGGGCTAACCCGGGGCCTATATTGCCGAAGCCCCGCAGTTAGCCCCCGGCAGGTACTCTTCTCTCCCTCCCCCCCCACCTCATGGGAAGGGACTGTCCCTCTCAGAGCGGCCTTATAGGCCTAAACCCCGCAACAGCTTGAGTGGGACTTGGTAGCGCGGCGGGCGCCGGGGAAGGACAGGGGGCCGAGCGAAGCGAGCCGCCCCCTGTCCTTCCCCAGGCGGGCCCCGCGCTATGAGGTCCATATACAAGCTCTTGAGGGTTTAAAACAAAAAAGGCCGTCCCGAGGGACAGCCCCTTCGCCATTCGGCCAGCCTTACCAGATCTGCATGGCACTCCCGGTGCGGGTGAGATACCAGACAAAGACGATGGAGACGATGACCGTGTAGGACAGGTACCAGATAGCCAGGGCGGCTCCCTCGCGCCTCGACATGAGGCCCGTGAACAGGGAGGCGGCGATGCAGACCACGAAGCCGATTATGGCGAGGACGCCGTAGAAGGTGTTCGGGATCGCAAGGGCATCAAGGCAGAAGACGAAGGTAAACACGAAGAGGAGGATAAAAAGACCGAAATTCACCAGGCCGTTCTTCGTATCCATGGGCTAGACTCCTTGTTCGCCGCGAAGGGGCGGTACATTTTCGCGACCCAGTATAGAACGCGGGATTGAAAATGTCCACCTTGGCCTTGATAATAATGCTCCAGGAGCCAACATGCCAGCCATCCGCGTGCATTTCCTCAAGCTTGGAATCGTCAGGGCCTACATCCTGGAGGCCCCGGAGGCCTCGATCCTCGTGGATTCAGGCTATCCCGGCACCGACCTGGGTGCGGCTATCGCGGCCCAGGCCCCGGGCTGCCCCCCCTTCACGGCGGCTATCCTCACCCATGCCCACGCCGATCATTTTGGAGGTTTCCCGGGCTTTATGGGCTCCAGG
>JAKPBN010000031.1 GCA_029778945.1 Spirochaetota bacterium | reverse complement strand
GGAGGCCAGGAGCTCGACCCGCAGCCGGGAGGCATCCTCGGTGATCCTGAAGGCCAGGGGCGCCCCTCCGAAGTTGCGGGAGAGCACAAAGAGGCTCTCGGTCCCGGAGACCAGGCCGAGGTAGAAATAGGAAAGGAATTCCCCCCGGGGCGCGGGGCGGGCCGGGCCCTCGGAGAAAAGCCTCATGCGCCGGACCGGGGTCGGCCGCTGGGCTTCCTCGGGCCGCCTTTCCCCCGCCCAGGACCAGGACTGCCAGCCGTTGAGGACAAAGTGGTAGTCGCCCCCGGGCACGAGGGCCGACCGGAGGCTATCCCGGGCGCTGCCCAGGGCGAGGATCTCGGCGCAGGAGGCCTCGAGGACCAGGGGGCTATCCTCGCCTACCACCTGGTCCCTCGCCGAGGAAATCCCTATCCTGGCCTGGCCCTCGACCTCATCCACCCGGTGGACAAAGCCCGGATCGCTATTCACTCTCTCCCCCTCCTCAGGTACACAAAAACGCCGGATCAGTGTACTATCCGCGAAAGGGCCAGTCAAAGGGCCCATCCGGGGAGATCCATGGTCAGACTCTATGCCTTTTTCGGGAACCACGGCCGCGAATACGCGGGCAACCGCCACAATGTGGCCTGGCAGTTCCTCGAGAGCCTGCCCTTCCATTCGGAGCTTCGCTTCGAGCGCAAGTTCAAGGGCCGCTATGCCAGCTGGGAAGGCCCCCAGGGCAGGCTCTATTTCCTGACCCCGGAGACCTACATGAACCTCTCCGGGGACTCGGTGGCCGAGCTTGCCCGCTTTTTCCAGATCGGGATCGAGGAGATCCTCGTGGTCCACGACGAGCTTGAGATGGCCTTTGGCAGCTTTGGCTTCAAGCTAGGCGGCGGCCTAGGGGGCCATAATGGCCTAAGATCGATGGAAGCCCGCTTTGGCACCCGGGACTTCCGCCGCCTCCGCTTTGGGATAGGCCGGCCCAGCCATGACGATGTGGCAGGCTATGTCCTCCAGGACTTTAGCCCCAAGGAAAAGGAGGACCTGGCCTGCGCCGTCTTCCCCCGGGCCGCCACGGCCCTCGAGCTCTGCATCCGCGAGGGCTTTGACGAGGCCTTCGCCAAGTACCAGAAATTCAAGGCCCTGGACTAGGGCAGCCTAGTAGATCAGGTCGTTGAGCCTCTTGTCGTCCTTGCGCCAGTCCGGGTCGACCCTGACCTGGAGGCGGAGGTGGACGGGGTAGTCAAAGATCTCCCCCAGCTCTTTTTCGGCCTCCTCCCGGATCATGCGGATCATCGAGCCGGCCTTGCCTATCAGGATGCCCTTCTGGGAATCCCGCTCGGCCACGAGATCATAGCTCGCCTCGAGGCTTCCATCCTCGAGCCTGCGGGAATCCTCATAGGAGACATAGATCGCATGGGGCACCTCGTCCCTCGTGTGGGCGATGATCCGCTCCCGGATGATCTCGGCGATGCGGAAGACGGGCTCCTGGTCGGTGTAGTACTCCTCGGGATACCAGGCGGGGCCCTCGGGGGCCTTGGCCCAGATCGCGCCCAGGAGCCCGTCGAGGCCGGTCTTCTCCAGGGCGGAGAGCTCCACCACGGGGGCCCCGGGGAAGTGGGCCGCCACAAAGGCCCGGGCCCTCTCGCAGTCGGCCTCCTTGAGATCAAGCTTGTTGATCCCTACGACGAGCTTGTCCACGGAAAAGACAAGGACCTTGGCCAAGGCCTCCTCCTCCTCCCCGGGAGCCCGGGTCGAGTCAAGGAGGTAGATCACCACGTCGGCGTCCCCAAAGGCGCCGGTGGCCACCTCGGAGAGGCGCTTGTTGAGGCGCTTTTCCGAGATGTGGTAGCCCGGGGTGTCCAGGAGGACAAGCTGGCCCTCGGGCCGGTTGACTATGCCCCGGACGGCATTCCGGGTGGTCTGGGGTACGGGGCTGACAATAGACACTTTTTCCCCGCAGAGGGCGTTGACGAGGGTCGACTTGCCCGCGGAGGGGCGGCCAGCGATGGCGACGAAGGCGGACTTGGGCACTTTGGCTCCTTAGCGATAGTAGGCCGAGGGCGGCTCTTGGCCAGTCCAGATCCTGAACTGCTCGGCTGCCTGGTAGCGGAGCATGGAGTAGCCGTTGCAGACCCTCGCTCCGGCGGCCCGGGCCCTCGACAGGAGGCGGGTGCGCTCGGGCTTGTAGATCAGGTCGTAGACGGCCTCCCGGCCCGTGAAATCGTACCATGAAAGGGGATCCCCCGCCTGTCCCCCCTCCATGCCCACCGAGGTGGCGTTGACGATCAGGTCGGCATGGTCTGAAACCAGGTCGCAGGCCCGCTCGTCGCTGGTGGCAAAGGCAAAGCCATAGTCCTTGGCCAGGGCCCGGGCCCGGCCCCCATCCCGGTTGACCACCAGGCAGGACAGGCCGTGGGCGGCCAGGACATAGGCCACGGCCCGGGCGGCCCCCCCGGCGCCGATGATCGTGGCCCGGAGGCCCCGGAGCTCCCTTCCCTCGAGGAATTCCTTGAGGGCCCGGTCAAAGCCCGCGGCGTCGGTGTTGTGGCCTTCCCAGCCGTCGCCCTTCCGGAGGAGGGTGTTGCAGGCCCCGATCTCCCGGGCGGCGGGGGAAAGCTCGGAGATAAAGGGCAGGAGGCTCTCCTTGAGGGGAACGGTGACCGCCGCGCCTTTTAAGCCCAGGGCATCGGCCGCCGCAAAAAAGGAGGCGGCGTCGCGGGCGGGCATGGGCAGGTAGACTGCATCCATCCCCACCTCGTCAAAAGCCAGGTTGTGGAGGGCCGGGGAGCGGGAGCCCACGACGCTCGGGCCCCCGGCTAGGCCGTAGACCGCTGTGGACTTGGACAGGGAGCGGAAGCGGTAAACCCCCTGCATGGTCTCCGGATCGATCTGGCCCGGGGCGGCGCCGGGAAGGCCGGCATTGATGGCCGAGGTAAAGCACAGGAAGGAGCCTAGGCGGGAGGCGAGGATCCGGCTTGGATAGCCGTACTCGCCGGTGCCAATGACTATGCGGTCCCTCTTGGGGAGCTCTTCTGCCCAGGTGACTAGGCTGGCCAGGTCATTGGCTCCGGCGCAGTTTACGGCGATCTTGGGTATCTCGTCGGAGGCGAAGGCTGTGGCCGTCCAGGCGGCGTCCAGGTCCTTGGGCATGGCCTTGGGGCTGTAGTAGGACCGGATTATCCGGGTCCCGAAGGTCCTGCAGGCCTCCTCGACCGCGGGGACATGGAAATCGCTCTCCAGGTCCACAAAGGCGAAATTGGCCCTCTTGTCGCGCTTGGCGTAGGCCAGGCCCTTGGCCAGGACCACGAGGCGCACCCCCTCGCCCTCGGCGAACTGGCCCCCGTCCATCTTTCTCCGCACGGATAGGATGCAGGGAAGGCCCGCCCGCTCGGGAAAGGAGCGGATAATGAATTTCTCGCTCGGGTCGAGGAAGTCGGCCCGGAGCTCGGCCGCGTCGACCTGGCCCCGGTAGAGATCGAGGACGGCGAGGTTTTCCGCGATGGTCCGGCCGGTAAGGGAAAGGCAGACAAGGGACACGGACTCCTCCTCACCCCGGGCGTCCCGCTCCGGGCCAATGGCTCCAGCATAGCCTATGGGGGGCGGGAAACAAAGCTCACCCCCGTCGGTAAGGCCTAGAAGTCGGCCCGGTAGACATAGA
>JAKPBN010000025.1 GCA_029778945.1 Spirochaetota bacterium | reverse complement strand
CGAGGCCCCCTACCGCTCCCTCAAGTTCAAGGTGAGGCCTGGAGACACCCTTCTCCTCTATACGGACTGCCTCCTGGAGGCTCGGAACGAGGAGGGCCAACCCTTTGGCTCCGAGGGCCTTCTCTCGGCCTACGGCCGGGCCCCGGACGACTCGGCGGCGGACATGCTCCAGTACATCATCGAGGACTGGCGCTTCCACCTGGGGGACGCCGAGGTGGCCGACGACTTTACCGCGATGCTGCTCAAGCGCAAATAATGCGGATCCTGTTCACGAGCGATCTCCACGGCGACATGTCCGCCTATCGCGCCTTTGCGGACCGGCTAAAGGACTTTGACCTGGGCATCCTTGGGGGCGACCTGATGGAGGAATTCCTGCCCCTCGAGGATGCCATCGGCTACGGCCTCAAGGACCCGGACCTCGTGGAGGAGCTGCATGACGAGGACTATGACGAGCTGGCCGAGCTGGACAAGGCTGTCGACAGCGCCCTCCATGACCGGAGCTCCATCAATCGGAGGGGCCTGGAGCTGAAGAGAAAGGATATTGTCGCCATCCTTGAAGGGCCGCGGAAGCCTATCTACTATGTCCGTGGCAACCACGACATCGCCGACTGGTCGGACTCGGGCTTTTTGACGAATATCGAGGACAGGAAAATCGCCCTGGGGGAGATAAGCATCTTTGGCCTCCGGGACCGGTTCCGGAAGGCCGTCTCCACCTGGAGGTATTCCGAAAGGATAGCGGCCCAGGTCGACCGGAGCACGATCCTGGTCTGCCATTCCCCTCCGTACAAGGTGATGGACCTCATCTGGACGGTCGACCGCCGGAGCCACCGGGTGATCCAAGCCCATGTGGGCAGCCGCAGGATCCTAAAGCTGATCCACAAACGGCATCCCCTGTTCTGCCTCTGCGGCCATGTCCACGAAGGCATGGGCATCCAAGGGAATGTCATAAATGGGGGCTGCCACCGCCAGAGGAAATTCGTGGCCCTCGACACCCAAAGCCGGGAAGTGGATTTCATCGAGTGGTGATGGGCTTGAGGAAGCCTAGTCTCCCGCCCCCAGGGCCTTGAGCTGGCGGATGATGATGGGGCGGATATAGCGGTAGACGATGGTCCGGGGCACGGCCAGGTGGTCGAGCCTGGGGTCGCTGAAGGCGACGGGGACTATGTTCTCGTCGGCGGCAAAGGCCCAGAGATAGCCCTCGGCCGCCAAGGCCTCCTTGGCCCGGGATGAGAAGACCCCAAAGGGATAGGCGAAGGCCAGGGGGCGGGCGCCGGTGAGGCGCTCGATGGCCCCCGCGGGCCTGCGGAGCTCCGCCATGAAATCCGCGGGGTCCTTGACGTAGGCCTTGTCCGACACGGGGTTGTGGTGGTAGCCGTGGGCCCCGATCCCGCAGCCCGCGGCGGCCATCTCCCTGAGCTGGGCCCCGGTGAGGGCGAAGTCCTTGCCGCCGAGGATGACGGCGGGATAGACAAAGAGGAAGGGCCTGATGCCCCGGGGCTGGAAGACCTCCTTCCAGGCCCGGTAGACCGAGTGGTTGCCGTCGTCTATCGTCACCACCACGTTATGCGTTCCCGTTACAGTGCCGGCCATCGCGTCCTGGAGGGTGGCGAAGGTCCAGCCCAGGGCCGACATCGAGTCGAGCTGGGCCGCCAGCTCCTCGAGGCTCAAGTCTATGTTGGAGCTCGCGTTGCCCAGGAAGGAATGGTAGTCGAGGATGACGACCCGGGCCGGGCTGGGGCTCGAGGGGCCGGGCCCGGGTATGGCCGTGGCCACCCGGGCGGCGGGAACGATGGGAGCCTCCTGGGCTTCCAGGGCTGGGATGGCCAGGAGGGCCAGGCTGGCCCCCAGGGCCGCGAGGATGTGGCGACTTTTGATGTGCATTGCCGGGAGTCTATGCAATTAACAGCTTCTTGGTCAATCGCAGGGAGCTGAGTGAAGGCGCAGATATGCAATTTTACGATTCTCCGTCCTGCTCGCCATCCCCCTCTTCTGCTCGCTGCTCGACTCTTTTCTCCGTGTCTAGCGCTACGCCTTCGGCTCCGCTAGGCTTCGCTCCGTGGTTGCCTTTCTTCCCTCGATCGCTATTCCCCCAGTTGTATCCCCATCCAGTTTTTCCACTCCGCCTGGTCCGCGGCGATCATGCCTAGGCCGACCTTGGCCGTGGTCTCCCCCACGAGGTAGTCCTTGCCCGCGAAGGAGAAGCGTTGGCCGCCCCCGGGGACATCGACCCCGAGGAGGGCATGGGCGTAGACGTCGGAGACCATGAGGATGGAGTCGATGCCCCGGCGCTCGAGGATGATCGCCGCCACCATGGCCCGGGAGTCGCAGTCTCCCCGGCCCTCGTAGGCCGCGCTCAGGGGATCGACAAAGTCGATGCCCTTGAGGTCCCGCTCGTAGACAAAGCCCTGGGTCCAGGCGAGGACGCGCCGGGCGGCGTCCGTGGGATCCTCCGGAAGGAGGCGGTCGAGCTCGATGGCCAGGCGGTCGAGGCGGGCGGCGGACTCGCGGTAGATCATGCGGTAGGCCCGGGCCCAGGCGGGCCGCGCGAGGTCGGGGGCCTGGCTATAGGCCTGGAGGACCCGGAACTCCCGGCCCGCGGTCTCCTCCTCCTGCTGGGCCTCCTCCTCGCTCCAGGGGAGGTCGAGGCGGCCCCCGCCCAGACTCTCGCCCAAGGCCACGGACCTGGAGGCCGTACGGGGATTGGGCCAGGGCAGGATGTATTGGCTCACCGGGCCCGGGGCCCGGAGGGAGGCCTTGTCCGCCGAGAAGGAGTCCAGGCAGGAGAGGATAAAATCCGTATAGTTGTCAAAATCAGCCTTGGCGGTGTAGGCGAGGAGGGCCACGGTCTTGCCGCCCTTGGCCGGGCCCACAAAGACGCCATAGCCCTTTCTCTCCTTGCCCCCAAGGCTGAAGTTGAGCTCCGCGAAGACGCAGGCCCTGCCCTGGTAGGTGAAGGCCTCCTGGTCTCCGGTGGAGGATAGCTTCTTGAGGGCATCCTGGGCCAGGGCGCCGGCGTCGGCGTAGCGCTCCGGGGCGTAGACAAAGAGGTCGAACTCCAGGGCCTCGTCGGGGGAGGCAAAGGCAAAGCGGCTCTTCTGGTCCCCGTCGACGAGGCCAAAGCCCTCGGGGAGGTCGATGTAAAAGCCGGACTCGGAGCCCAGGACCTCGGCGTGGAGGGCCGGGGCCGGGAGGAGGACCAGGAGGGTCAGGAGGGCCAGGAGGAAGAGGCCGGGGAAGAGGGCTGGGCGGGCGAGGGTTCTAGGCGCGGCTCTGGCCATGGCGGGCCTCCTAGCTAGAGGATCGGCGAAATGGGACCCAGGCCTTTAGTCCCAAGCCTCGGGGCCGGTCCTGCCCTCGGCGAGGCCCCGGAGCTCGGCGATGGAGGCGGCGGCCTGGCGGGCGGCGTCCCGGGCGATGGCGGCGCTCCGGGCCGGGGCGCTCAGCTTGGCGGCCAGGTCGAGGAGGCGGGGCTGGGCCGCCACGGCCGTCAAAAGAGGATCTTCGGGGCAAGTGATGCCCAGACAGAGGAGGTCCTCGGCCAGGAGCCTGGGGTCGGGATGGCCCCCGCCCAGGGCCAGGATGGCCTGCTCGAGGCGGCTGCGGTCCTGGCGGCCAGGCATGGCCAGGGGCTCGACCCGGGCGGTCTCGAGGCCCCGGGCGAGGAGGGCCCGGACGAGGCTGGCCTCCTCGTGGTCGAGGTGGCCGAGCTCGAAGGCCGCCGCCGAGGCGGCCTCGGCCTCGCCTGGAAGGGCCGAGGTGGCTGAAAGCAGGGCTCCCAGGGGGGTGTTGAGCTCGTGGGCCACCTGGCCGGCCAGGCGGCCATAGGCCGCGAGGGCCTCGGCCCTGAGGAGGCGCTCCCGGGACTCCTCGAGGTCCCGGTTTTTCTCCTCCAGGTTGGCGTTGGTCTGCCTGAGCTGGTCCGTCGCGGCGACTACCCTCTCCTCGAGCTGGGCATTGAGGTCCTTGAGCTCCGCGAGGGCGCCCTTGAGGCTGGGGTACCAGGTCTTGAGGTGGATCTCCGACTCGGTGCCGAGGATCCGGGCCCGCAGCACGTCCTGGTCCTCCTCGGGCTTGTCAAAAGGCGCGTTCAAACACGGCCTCGATATCGGCTACCTCGAGCTTCCTGGGGTTGGTGGCCAGGCAGGGGTCCTTGCGGGCAAAGAGGGCCAGGCGATGGATATCCTGGCGCGCTACCCCTAGGCTCGCGAGGCTCGAGGTGATGCCCAGCTCGGCCCGGAGCTCCTGGATTATGGCGGCGAAGGCCAGGGCCCCCTGGCCCGGGGCAGGCCGGAATTCCCGGTCATCCCCGCAGGCAAGCCCGCCCCGGGCCTCCAGCCTCCCCCGGGCGAGGCTCGCGGCCAGGTCGGCATAGCGGGCATCCGCGGCCTTGGCATTGCAGAGGGCCACCTGGTCGAGGAGGAGGGCGTTGCAGAGGCCGTGGGGGGCATCCAGGAAGCCTCCCAGGGAATGGGCCATCGCGTGGCAGAGGCCAAGGCTGGCGTTGGAAAAGGCCTGGCCCGCGAGGAGGCTGGCGAGCATCATCCCATGGCGGGCGTCCTCGGAATCGGCGCAGTCCGCCCTGGCCTCGGGGCCAGGGCCAGCGTCGCAGCCCAGGCGGGCGGCCTCATAGGCCGGGACCAGGTGGCGGCCCACGAGGCGGGCGGCCTCGAGGGCGGGCAGGTCGGTCAGGGGAGAGGCCCCCAGGGAGACATAGGCCTCGGTGGCGTGGCAGAGGGCATCCAGGCCCGTGGCGGCCGTGAGGGCCGAGGGCATGGTGGCCGTCGTGGCGGGATCGATCAGGGCGGCGTCGGGGACGGTCTTCTTGGAGATGATGGCGATCTTTACCTTGCGGGTCGTGTCGTTGATGATCGCGAACTGGGAGATGTCCGCCGAGGTGCCGGCCGTCGTGGGCAGGCAGAGGAGGGGGAGGCCGGGCAGGGGCACCTGGTCTACCCCCTCGTAGGCGAGGATCGAGCCCCCGTTGGTCGCGCAGATGGCTATGGCCTTGGCGCAGTCCATGGGGCTGCCTCCCCCCACGGCCACAATAAGGTCGCAGTCCGAGGCGGCGCAGAGCTCGAGGCCCTGGGCAACCTCGTAGTCCCTGGGATTGGGGCTGGCGCCCAGGAAGGTCTCCACCTCGAGGCCGGCCTCCCGGAGGCTTTGCTCCACCCGGGCAGTCCAGCCCGCAGCGGCTACCCCGGGGTCGCTCACGAGGAGGGCCCGCCGGGCCTCGAAGCCCCGGGCATAGCGTCCCGCCAGGTCCAGGGAACCCCGGCCAAAGAGAATTTCCGGGAGGACAAAGCGCCTGAAGCTGCTGCTGGCCATCCCTGAACTATAGGCTCATGGGGCTTGGTTCCGCAAATTTCCCTAAAGGGTTAGTCCGCGCTAGCTTCCGGGTTTTTCTGCTACTTGCAACATTTTTCCTCTGGGGGTAGAGTATTATCAGAGCATTTGTCGGGCCCCCGGGCCCCACGAGGCGGCCTCCCGTAGGGGAGGAGAGGTTCCACACAAGGAGGCGTCCATGCCGGACTCAGGCGATAGTAGACGCGACCAAGGTCGCGACGATCCCCTATCACCCTTTATACGCAGGCCCCGCTACGGACGCTCCTTGGACGCCTAGGACCCTTGACCCAAGGGTAGCTCGCGTCCTCCCGTCCATATAGTGGGGCGAATAGGAGGACGCACATGATCACCTTCCGCAGCATAGCCGACAAGGGAAACGAAAAGGGCCTCAAGGTCCAGGACAGGGCGGAAAAGCGCTCCTGGATCGACGTGGTCGAGCCAGACAAGGCCGAGCTTGAGATGCTCGAGCGGGACTACGGGGTCAACCCCGAGCACCTCCTGGACATCATGGACCTGGACGAGCAGGCCCGCTTCGAGAAAGAGGACGAGTATACCCTCCTCATCGTCAGGCTTCCCCTCCTCGACTCCCGGGGAGAGCTCCCCTATTTTACCCTGCCCTGCGGCATTCTGCTCTTTTCCGACCGGATCATCACGATCTGCCAGCAGAACAACGAGGTCCTGGACGAGCTCAGGATGGGCCGGGTCAGGGGCCTCGATCCCGCCAACAAGTCGGCCTTTGTCCTCCACCTCCTGGGGAGGGCGGCCATCGTCTACCTCCGCTACCTCAAGGACATAAACCGGAGGACGAGCGCTATCGAGAAGGACCTCCAGCGCTCGGTCAAGAACAACGAGCTCACCCAGCTCCTCTCCTACGAGAAGTCCCTCGTGTATTTCACCACGAGCCTCAAGTCCAACGAGATCCTCCTGGAGAAGATCCAGGCGGCTCGGCTCTTCCGGGTCAAGGAGGACGAGCTCGAGCTCCTTGAGGATGTCCTGACGGACAACAAGCAGGCCATCGAGATGGCCAACATCTACTCGGACATCCTGGCGGGCATGATGGACGCCTTTGCCTCGGTGATCTCCAACAACCTCAACATCGTGATGAAGCGCCTGACCATCATCTCGATCTGCATGATGATCCCCACCCTGGTCGTCTCGAGCTTTGGCATGAACGTGAAGATTCCCCTGGAGGACAGGCCCGATGCCTTCCTCCTCATCGTGGGCCTCTGCATCGCCGGGGCGACCCTGGGCGGGATCCTCCTCGGGGGCAAGCCCCGGATGCCCAAGCCCAGGAGCCGGTCCAGGATTCCCACGGCCACGGCGGGCGCCTTGGCCCTGCCCTTGAGCCGCAAGAGATAGGCTGGAGGACCCATGGACATTGCCTACGCGATCGTCGCCGGACTCACCCTCATGACCTTCTTTGCGGCGGGCTTTGACTATCTAGGCAAGCGCGCCAAGAAGGCCTCCCTCGAGCCCTCCAAGGACCTCGTCGAGCTCGAGGCCCGGGTCAAGGGCCTCGAGGCTTCCCTAGCCGAGCGGGACGAGAGACTAGCAAGGCTCGAGAGCGACCTGCGCTTCACGACCCGCCTCCTCGAGGACAGGACCAAGGGAGCTTAAGGCAGGCTGGGCCAGGCCCGGATCAGAGCCGGAAGTTCACCTCGATGTCCTCGATGTCCTTGGGGGCGATGTGGACAATAGGCCCCAGGCCCAGGGCCTCGATGATCGACTTGGCGGAGAACTCGGCCACCTCGAGGCGGTCAAAGGCCCCGAGGAGGCTCTTCCCCGTGACAATCACCGAGTCGTTCCCGCAGATCAGGGCCGGGGTCCGGGGGCTGAGCTGGCGGGCCACGGCCTCCCGCTCGAGGAGGTTCTGGCCAAAGGGGATCTTGCGGATGTCCCGGAGCACCACATAGGACTCGGGGATCGTGCGGGGATCAAAGGCCGTGTCCGTGACCGCGAAGGCCATCAGGTTGGGGGGCTGGGCCATCAGGACCGAGTGGATGTCCGGGTGCTGGCGGTAGATCTCCTCGTGGAGCCAGGTGGCCCGGCTCGCGACCTTGCCCTTCTCGCTGCGCCCTCCCCTGACAAGGACGAGGTCGTCCGCCTCGAGGTACATCCGGTCCTTGCCGTAGGGGGTGATCAGGAAGCCCCCGTCCGAGAGGCGGGCGGAATAGGTGCCCTGGGTCGAGGTGAAAAGGCCCTGCTCGTAGGAGCGGTGGACAAACTTGACCAGGTCCCGGCGCAGGGCCTTTTCCTCGCTCGTGGACGGACCTAGGTCCATCTCGGGGTATTCCGCGATGTTGAGGGAGGCGGCCTTCTGGGCCTCCTCGACGGAGAGGATCTTGAGCTTGCCCAGCTTGTGGGCATTGATCTGGAGGCGGGCGGCCGTCTCCAGGGTCTCGAAGACCATAAACGCCTGGAAGATATCCTCCGCCCCGATCACTACGCCGTGGTTTTCCAGCATCACCACCGAGGAGCCCTTGCGGAATTCCGCGGCGATCTTCTGCCCAAGCAGGACCGAGCCCGGGAGGGCGTAGGGGGCGTAGCTCACCCGGCCGCAGACCTGGTAGGTGTGGGTGGTGAGAAGGACCTCCGGGAGGCAGCGGACAATCGAGCAGGCCACGAGGCCCGGGGAGTGGGCATGGAGGACGGCCCCCAGGTCGGGCCTCTGCTCAAAGACCTGGAGGTGGAAGGGATACTCCGAGGAGGGCTTGTGGCGGCCCTCGAAGCTGCCATCGGGCTTGACCCGAATAATGTCATCCCGGGTGAGCTTGCCCTTGTCCACTCCGGAGGGCGTGATCCAGATCGAGCCATCGGCATCCTTGATCGAGAGGTTGCCCCCCGAGGTCGTGGTCATGCCCCGGTAATAGATGCGGTTCATCAGCATCACGAGCTGGTCGGCGGGATGCAGGAGATCAAAGCGCATGGTGCGGCCTGTCCTTGGCGCCCGAGGGCGCTCTCTCAAGTATGGATCACTCAACCTCAAGCGTGAAGGGGTAGGGGCCCTCTCCCGCGAAGCGGATCGAATAGGAGAGCCGCAGGCCCTCCAGGGCCCCGGTGCCGCTCCCGATCTCGTGGGAAACCCGGGCCTCGACGCCCTTGGGGTCAAAGCTCCCTTCGATCCGGAAGACCACGGCCGCGGCCTTGCCCTGCCAGGTCCCCTCGAAATGCTCCCACCCGATGTAGCTGCCGGTCTGGTCGGGGTGGTAGTGCATGAGGAGGCTGACCTTGGAGGGGCCTCTGAGCTCCCCCTCGTAGGCGAACTCGGCCTCGACCCTGGAAGTCTTGTGGCCATCGGCCCGCTCGATGCATGCCGATTCCTTCCAGTCCCTCATAAGGTAGCTTCCCTCATGCTTTTCCATGGTACCCCCTAGCTCCAATGTACCCACTCAAGGGGGGCGGGGGCAACGGGGAAGCCCCCGGGAACCATTTCGGGCCTAGGCAGGACTGGAATTGGGCCGGGCGAAAGCCTAGACTTGTCCTAGCTACGGCCAGCACCGCATTAGGAGCGCACAATGAAACAACGTTTTTCCATAGGCACGCGCCTAACCCTCCTCGTCTCGGGCCTGATGGTCATGATCGTCGGCGTGATCGCGGCCGCCATATTCTTTTTTTATCGATCCGCCCTGGACGAGCAGCTCCGGGCCTCCGCAAACTCCACTACTGATCTTGTCCAACAGGAGATCCGGGCCTGGCTTCTGCCCAAGCACCGGACGATCGTAGCCCTCAACCTCGAGGCCCAGGTCCTCTTCCCCGAGGTGAAGTCCCTCCAGCGATTCTATGCCCAGCATACGAAAAGCGATCCGGACTTCAGCGAGACCTATATCTTCGAGAACAAGAGCTACAAGGCCGGGGGCATCGTCATGACCTCCTCGGGCTGGACACCACCCAAGGACTACGACCAGTTCACCCGTTCCTGGTTTACCAGCGCCCTGGCCACCGAGGGCATAATCCTCACGGCGCCCTACGTCGACACGATCACCAATAAGCTGGTCGTCACCGTAGCCCAAAGGGTTCCGGGCAAGGACAAGCCCCTCGGGGTCGTGGGCGCGGACATGTTTATCACCCGGGTGGGGGAGATCGTGGCCGCCACCAAGAAGATCTCGGCCTCGGGCAAGACCTACCTCCTGGACCAGGACGGCCAATACCTCACGAACGAGGCCCAGGAAAAGATCCTCAAGGCTTCTCCCTTCGAGGAGGCGGGCTTTGCCCCGCTCAAGGCCGGCATCCTCTCCCAGGACCTGAGCTTCCAGATTCTCCGGGGCCGGGGCCTTTATGTGGCGTCCAAGCGCATCCCGGAGATGAACGCCGTCCTCCTCACCTGGGGGCCGCTCTCCGAGATCTACGGCGACCTATACCGCTTCCTCGGACTCCTCGTCTTCATAGCCCTCGGGGGCCTGGCGCTCTCTGTGGTCTTTGTGGTGCTGATCTCCCGCTCGATCACCCGGCCCCTGGCCGCGGTCATCCGCAAGGTGGAGGAGCTGGCCAAGGGCGACATCAGCCTGGAGACCGATTCGAGGCACCTCGAGCGGACCGACGAGATAGGCGACCTGGCCCGGTCGATGGACAGCCTCGTGTCCTCCTTCCGGGAGGTGATCACCTCGGTCCAGACCGCCGCGGGCAGGGTGGCCACCTCGAGCAAGGAGATGTCCCAGAGCGCCGAGTCCCTGAGCCAGGGCGCCACCGAGCAGGCCTCGTCCATGGAGGAGGTCTCCAGCTCCATGGAGGAGATGGCCTCCAACATACGGCAGAATACGGACAACGCCCACCAGACCGACCAGATCGCCCAGAAGGTCTCCAGGGACGCCGAGCAGGGCGGGACCAAGGTCTCCGAGGCCGTGGTGGCCGTGCGGGAGATAGCCTCCCGGATCCTGATCATCGAGGAGATCGCCCGGCAGACCAATCTCCTGGCCCTCAACGCGGCTATCGAGGCTGCCCGGGCCGGCGAGGCCGGGAAGGGCTTTGCCGTCGTGGCCTCGGAGGTGCGCAAGCTCGCGGAGCGCAGCCAGACCGCGGCCGGGGAGATCAACGCGATCTCCCAGCGGACGGTCGGATCGGCGGAGGACGCCAACAGGATAATCGACGCCCTCTTGCCGGAGATCAAGAAGACGGCCCAGCTCGTCCAGGAG
>JAKPBN010000502.1 GCA_029778945.1 Spirochaetota bacterium | reverse complement strand
CCCCAGGCCCTCGTTGGAAAAGCGGCAGACCGTGGAGAGGATGTTGACCATAAGGCCCCCGCCCTGGCTAGCCATGGGAGGATGGCAGGCCTGGATAAAGGCTAGGGGGGAGAGGCAGTTGAGGGCCATCATGGCCTCCAGGTCCCCCACGGTGAGGCCGGCGACGGGGCCCCGGGCCGTATTGGCCCCGGCGCAATTGACCAAGACATCGATGCGCCCGAGGGCGGCAAGGGTCCTCTCCACAAAGGCGCCCACCTGGCTCGCCTCGGTGGCGTCAAAGGCCTCGGCATAGACCTTGCCGGGAATGGCCATGGCATCGAGCTCCCGAAGCAGGGGATCGAGCTTGTCCCTGGAGCGGCCGCAGAGGGCCAGGTTCGCGCCGGCCCGGGCGGCGGCCTCAGCCAGGGCCTTGCCCAGGCCCGAGGTGGCTCCGGTTATCAGGATCACAAGGTCCGAAGGCTTGCGGTTTGGCATCAATCCTCCACGAGGGCTCCGTCATCGTCGGCGGCCAGGGCAAGGCAGGTCCAGGGACCGTTTTCCTGGGCGGCGGCCACGGCCTCGAGGCTGGCCCGCAGGCTTCCCGAACGCGTGGACTGGCCCGTCCTGTCCCGGACGCCTAGAACCATGATAGTGGGGCCCGCTCCGGAAAGGTAGACACCGGCCGCCCCGGCCGCCCGGGCGGCGGCCACCACCTCATAATATCCCGGGATCAGGGGTGCCCGCCAGTTTTGATGGAGCCTGTCCTCGAGGCCCATGGAGAGGCAGGACCAATCCCCGGCCATGAAAGACGCCGTCACAAGGGAGGCCCGCCCCAGGTTAAAGACCGCATCCCCAAAGACCACCTCCTTGGGCAGGGCAGCCCTGGCTACCCTCGTCTCCAGGGCAAAGGGCGGCACCAGGGCATAGAAATCCAGGACCTGGCCGGGCTCCCGGCCCTCGGCTCGGCCCAGGGTCCTGCCCAGGGAGCGGGCCTTGAGGCCATCCCAGGCCGAGGCGCGGAAGCCCCCATAGATGGCGGGGGCCACATTGTCCGGATGCCCCTCCAGGGCCGAGGCGAGGTCGAGGATCTGCTCTTTGGAGAGCCCTGCTTCCCGGCCCAGCCTGGCCGCCCCAAGGACCGAGGCCGCCAGGAGGCCCCCCACGATGCAGGCCGCGCTCGAGCCCAGGCCCCGGGCTATGGGGATGCGGGATTCTATGCGGACCCTTATGGGAAAGGCCTGGAGGCCCAGGGCCGCGAGGCCCCGGCGGAAGGCCACGAGAAAGAGGTTGTCCTCCCCGGAAAGCTCCTCGGGGCAGCCCTCGACGCAGGACGAAGCCGCGCCGGGGCAGTCCTCCACCTCGTACCAGTTGTAGATATTCAGGGCCAGGCCCAGGGCATCGAAGCCGGGGCCGAGGTTGGCGCTCGTCCCGGGCACTCGGATCCGGATCATGGCCTAGTCCGGGGGCCGAGGCCGACGAGGTCCCTCAGGGTCGCTTCAAGCTCCTCGGCGCCGACAATGTCCCGGTGGCGGAGGGCCAGGCCCGGAAGGGCCTCCAGGGACGCGGGCAGGGCAAGGCCCGCGGCCGCGGCGAGGGCTTTAGCCGTGCCCACCTCGTCGCCTACGGCCTCGAGGCCGATAGACCGGCAGACCGAGGCCGGGAACTTGAAGGGACTGGCCGTGGACAGGACGACACAGGGCCTATCCCGATCCCTTCCCCCCAGCTTTCTCCAGGTGGAGACCGCGCAGGCCGTGTGGGGATCCATGAGGTAGCCCGCTTCCCGGAAGCTCCGGCCGATCTCTGCGGCGGCCTCGGCGTCCGTGGCCGAGCCGCTCTCGAAGTCCCGGAGGAAGGCCCGCTCGGAGGGGGCCAGGGTAAAGCTGCCTTCCCGGGCAAAGTCCGCCATGAGGCTGGCCGTGCGAAGCGGATCCCGGCCCGTCGCCTCGAAGACCAGGCGCTCGAGGTTGGAGGCCGCCAGGATGTCCATCGAGGGGGAGGTGGTCCCAAGGAAGTCCCGCCTCCGGTCACAGGTGCCGGTCTTAAAAAAATCGTCCAGGACCTTGTTCGCATTGGTGGCGACGAGGATGCGCCTGAGGGGAAGGCCGCCCTGCTTGGCATACCAGGCCGCAAGGGCATCCCCAAAATTCCCCGTGGGCACGACCACGTCAAAGTCCCCGTCCCGGCCCAGCTCTCCCCGGTCCCGGAGGGCCCTCCAGGCCTGGACGTAATAGGCTGCCTGGGGCACGAGACGGCCGATGTTGATCGAGTTGGCCGAACCCAGGCGGATGCCCCGGGCGGCGAGATCGGAGGCCAGGCCGCGGTCGGAAAAGAGGGACTTTACCCCCCGCTGGGCATCGTCAAAGTTGCCCCGGAGGCCCACCACCTTTCCATTGGCGGCCTCGTGGGTCAGCATCTGGAGGCGCTGGATCCCGCTCACCCCCTCGCTGGGATAGAAGACCAGGACCCGAATCCCCTTGCGGCCGGCAAAGCCCTGGAGGGCCGCCTTGCCCGTGTCCCCCGAGGTGGCCACGAGGATCAGGATCTCCTCCTTGGTGCCTTGGGCCTTTCTGGCCAGGCCCAGGAGGTCGCCCATCAGGGAGAGGGCAAAGTCCTTGAAGGCCAGGGTGGGGCCATGGAAGAGCTCGAGGACCCGGAGGTCTCCGGCGGCCACGAGGGGCGCCGGGATGGCCGGGAACTGGGAGGCCGCCGCCGTGGTGGCGATCCCCAGGTCAGAGGCCGAGAATTCCGGAAAGCAGGGGCCGAGGAGGAGGAGGCTAAGCTCGGCATAGGTTAGGGGCTCGGGGGAGAGGAGGCGGGCATCGAGGCTTGGAAAAGACTCGGGCACAAAAAGGCCCCCGTCGGGGGCCAGGCCCTCCACCAAGGCCTTGGCGGCGCTGACCGGGGCGGCCGAGCTC
>JAKPBN010000498.1 GCA_029778945.1 Spirochaetota bacterium | reverse complement strand
GGCCGGAACCTCCTCGGTGGAGCGGCGAGGGCTGCCATCGTCCGGGCGGTTATAGACATAGACAAAGAAGCCCTCCTCCACCTGGAGGATCCCGGGGCCATCGACCACGGTCCGGTTTCCCCGGCCAATCGTATTGTGGTGGACAAAGGGGAGGTGGGCCATGTCGAGCTGGTTTTCTATGGCCCGGCTATAGAAGCACTTCCAGGGATCCTGGACCGTGGTCCACACCAGGTCGGGGCCTATATCGTCAAAGAATTTAGGCAGGGCCTCGGGCTCGCCTGAGCCCCAGTAGATCCAGATAAAACCCGCCTCTTCATGGGTCCTGTAGGTGGGCATGCGGAATTGCTCGGGCACCGGGGCCGTTTTTCCGTTGGCCGGTATCAGGCGGCACCGGCCCGAGGGGTCATACTCAAGGCCATGGAAGGGGCATTGGATAGCCTCCCCGCAGACTACCTTGCCCAGGGCCAGGGAGGCTCCCCGATGGGCACAGATGTCGAAATGGCAAACCGCCTTGCCTGTCTTGTCTCGCCAGAAGACGAGGCGCTCCCCCAGCCTTGTCACCCCAAGGGGCTTCTTGCCCAGTTCCTTAGACTCCAGCACCACATACCATTGCTCTCGGATCATTCCCTTGCTCCTATGCCATGCCGTCCAGGCGGCCATGGCACGATTTCCCTGATCCAAGAGTATCGTTTGCCCCGGAGCCTGAATCAAGGTTCGGATGGGACCGGCGGTCCGGGGGGCCTGGGTGGACCCGGGAGGGCCCGCTTCCAGACAAGGCCGAGCCTCCACGGAGGCCCCGCGGCGCCCGGGGCGAGGAGGGAGAGCCCCATGCTCTCCAGGCTAGCGGATAGCCTCATGGACTCGCCCATTCCAAGCCCCTCCTCAAGACCGAGCTCAAGCTCGAGCTCGAGGCGGGGATAGGCCTGGTCCTCGGTCTGGCCAAGACCGAGGCTCATGGCGGGCCGCAGAATTAGCTCCCGACCCAGGACAAGGCCCCGGCCCGGGGGGGCCTCGGCCGTGAGGGAAAGGCTCCATTGGCGGGCATCGTCCCGGCTTCGCGCCGTCAGGCCCCAGTCCAGGGAGGGGGCCTTTCCGGCTAGGCCAAGCCTCGCCTCGAGAAAGGGTTGGCCCGCCGCGCTGCCCAGGTCCAGGCGGGGCGTGACCAAGACCAGAGATTCCACCCCCGTGGGCAGCTGGAGGGATAGGCTCGCCTTCCGGTCGGGGCAGTCGAGGAGGCCCGGCCCGGGGTAGTCCTCCAAGGAGGGCGAGGATGCCCGCAGGGCAAGCATGAGGCGGGCTCCACGCCCCAGGGCGAGCCTCCCATCGAGGCCCAAGGCCAGGGTCGGCCCCTCGGTCGAGGGTAGGAGGCTAGAAAAATCCCTGGAGGCCAGGCCCGCCCTCAGCCCCAGGTCCAGGCCATTCCTCCAGAGCCTCGCCTCTAGGCGAAAGGCCCGCCCCCCGACTAGGAGGGGACCCAGGCTTAGGGCGGCCTCAAAAAGGGCGGCTAGGCCCGGGCCCTTGCTTGAGACCGAAAAGCCTAGGATACCGGCCTGGCCCGGCCCGGGACCGGGACCGGGTTTCCAGGCCGCCGGGACTTCCCGCAGGCCTTGGTCGGTGACCACGCAGGCCAGGGAAAGCCGGGGCCAGCCGTCCTGGCCCCCAAACCTCGAAAGAAGGCCCAGGGCCAAACCCGAAAGCCCGCCCTCCCTGGCTAGGACAGCCAGCTGAAGGGCCCTGGCCAGAACTACCGTCCCTTCATCTCCCCCGCCCTGCCTGTCTAGGAGTTCGAGAGAGAGGACCTCGAGGCTCGAGGAAAGGCTGGGGTCGAGGTCCAGGAAGGGCGCGGTCGGGGTGGACTCGGCCTCGGAACCGGGATTGTGGAGGAAGGCCGCCAGGGACCCAAAGGTGGCTGGGCCGAGGAGGAAGCCCGGAGCCTCAAGGCCGGCCGTGAGGCTCTGGCCCAGACACTGGGTCTGGAAATCCAGGATAAGCCTTGTCTGGCCCCCACCGAGGATAAGGCGGGTATCCAGGCCCCCTTCCTCGAGGCCAAGATCGAGGCTGCCCGAGCTCCCCTGGCCATGAAGGCCTAGGGAAAGGAGGAGGAGGCAGAAAACGGGCAAGGACCTCAGCTTAGCCATGGCCAGGATACGCCCCAATTCGCCCGTCCCGCTTCAGGCCTGGGACACGGCTTGACCGAGGATCTATTACATATTATTTTTCATATATTAGAAGGGAGGCCCCATGGCAGTGAGCATCTATACAACCCCGAGCTGCGGCTATTGCAGGATAGCCAAGGATTTTTTTCAGAAAAACGGGGTGAGCTATACGGAATACGACGTGGCCCGGGATCCCCAGAAGGCCCAGGAGATGGTCCGGAAAAGCGGCCAGATGGGGGTCCCCGTGATCGACGTCCACGGCCGCATAATCGTCGGCTTTAACCAGCAGGAGATCGAAAAGGCCCTCCACCGGGCTTGATCCGCCCTTGCCCGCCAAGGGCCCTTCTGCCTAGAATCAGGCGCCCGGCCGCAAGGCCGGCGGGAGGGGCCGGATGAACCAGGACAGGGTCAAAGAAATACTCCTAGATACGCTTCCCTGCCAGACCGAGTTCAGCCTTATCTTTTCCGGCAAGGAATCCGCGGTAGCCAATGGCCTCTATAAGCCCCAGAGCCGAGAGATCATTATCCACAACCGCAATTTCCAGAGCGACGACCAGCTTATCTACACGGCCCTCCACGAATACGCCCACCACCTCCACGCGGAGCGCAAAGGCTTTGTCAGCACTGGCCGGGCCCATACCAATGAATTCTGGGGCATCTTCCACGACCTCCTCGTGGCCGCCGAGGCCAAGGGCCACTACCATAATCTCTTTGAGACCGAGGCGGCCTTTGTCGACCTGACCCGGCGGATCAAGGAGTCCTGCATCGCGGAAAACGGCCGGCTGATGCTCGAGTTTGGCCGCCTCCTCGTGGAGGCCCAGGCCTTGTGCGAGCGCTACCGGACCAGGTTTGAGGACTATGTGGACCGGGCCCTGGGGGTGCCCCGCTCCACCGCCGGGGCTGCGGCCCGGGCGGCGGTCTATTCCGTCGAGCCCTCCATAGGCTGGGACGGGATCCGGATGGCCATAGGGATCAAGGATCCGGAGCAGCGGGCCGAGGCCGTGGCGGCGCTTAAGGGCGGAGAGAGCCCCGCCTCGGTGAAGGCCCATTTTTCGCCCTCCCGGGCCGAGGAGGACCCCCTCGCCCGCCTGGCCGCGGAAAAGCAGCGCCTGGAGCGCACAATCCAGCGTCTAGAGGAGAGGCTCGCCGAGGTGGAGGCTAGGCTCGCCGAAGCCTGACTTAAGGCCGAGCCCAAGACTCCTCATTGACAGGCCTTCCCCCCGCCCCCTATGTTTCCTGCCTAGGGGGCAGGCATGCTGCAGTTCGATACCCGGATCCTCTCTAACCGCCCCCTGGGGCCCTCCTGGATGGAGCTTTGCCTGGCCTGGGATCCCCGGGCGGGCAGGCCCGAGCCCGGCCAGTTCCTTACTCTCCGACCGGGCCGTGGTTTCGACCCCCTCTTGAGGCGGCCCTTTGCCTTTGCCTCCTACCTGGACTCAGGGCCCGAAGGCCCCAGCGCAAGCATCCTCTACCAGATCCGAGGCCAGGCCACGGGCCTACTCGCCGACCTGGGTCCCGGGGCGAGCCTTGACGTCCTGGGGCCGCTGGGCAAGGGTTTTTCCCTCCCCCAGACGGATGAAGTCCCTATCCTGGCCGCCGGCGGGGTGGGCCTCGGGCCAGTCCTCTACCTCGCCAGGACCCTCGCCAAAGCCGCCCCGGAAGACTCCACGGCGGCCCCGGTCTTCCTCGCGGGCTTCCGCTCCGCCGCCGCGATACCCGACATAGACTTTCCACCGGGGACTATCCTCTGCACCGACGACGGCTCGGCGAGCTATCGCGGCACTGCCCTGGATTGGATAGCGCACAACGCGCCTATAAAAGGATCGCGGATCTACGCCTGCGGCCCCGGGGCCATGCTCGCCGCCCTGGCGCGCCTTGCCCGGGAGAGGGCCTGGCCCGCCGAGCTTTCCGCCGAGCAGTGGATGGCCTGCGGAGTCGGGGCCTGCATGGGCTGCGCCCTCCCCCGGCCGGCCGGAGCGGGCTACTTGAGGGCCTGCGCCGACGGTCCCGTCTTTAGCCGGGACGACATAGCCTGGGAGGCGGGACTATGATTCCGGATCTGCGGGTGAAGATCGGTCCCCTCATCCTCCCCAACCCCGTGGGAGTGGCCTCGGGCACCTTTGGCTACGGCTCGGAGTATGACAGCCTTCTCGAGGTCGATTCTCTTGGGGCCCTCTACACCAAGGCCGTCACCCCCGAGGCCAGGCCCGGCAACGAGGTGCCCCGGATTGTCGAGACCCCGGCGGGGATGCTCAACACCATAGGCCTGGCCAACCCCGGCCTGAAGGCCTTTATCCAGGACAAGCTGCCCGGTCTCAGGACCAGGCTCACCCGGGTTATCGTCAATGTGGCGGGCTCCCGGGAGGAGGATTACCTCGAGGTGGTCGAGGCCCTCGAGGCGGCCGCGGGGCCCTGGAAGGGAGGCGAGGACGCGGGGCGGACCGGAGTGGACGGCTACGAGATCAATGTGAGCTGCCCCAATGTGGCCCACGGCGGCCTCGCCTTCGGCACCGACCCCGCCCAGGTGGAGAGGCTCACCGCGAGGCTCCGGAAGGCCACGGCCCGGGCCCTGATCGTCAAGCTCACCCCCAACGTGGCCGACATTGGCCTGATAGCCCGGGCCGCCGAGGCCGGAGGCGCGGACGCCGTGTCCTGCATCAACACCCTTGTGGGCATGGTGATCGACGTTAGGCGACGCCGACCCGTCCTGGCCCGGGGCACCGGAGGCCTTTCGGGGCCGGCGGTCAGGCCCGTGGGCGTGGCCTGCGTCTACAAGGCCTCCCGGGCCGTGGGGATACCGGTGATAGGCCTTGGGGGCATAATGTGCGCCGACGACGCCCTCCAGTACCTCCTGGCCGGGGCAAGGGCCATCCAGGTGGGGACGGGCAACTTTGTCGATCCCCGGATAGCCCTTGCGACCCTGGACGGCATAAGGTCCTGGATGGAGGCCCAGGGGGTGGAGAAGGTCGAGGACATAGG
>JAKPBN010000492.1 GCA_029778945.1 Spirochaetota bacterium | reverse complement strand
CGAGGCCTCGACCTTGATGCCATAGGCCTTCTCGAAGGCGGCGGCGGCGTTGGAGATGCGCGAGGTGATCGAGTAGACGACGACCTTGCCCTCGGCCTTGGCGGCCGCGACAAGCTCATCATGGCTCATCGGCTTGCCCTGGGCGCTGATGGCGACGGCGGTCGAGGCGATGAGAAGCGCGAAAAGCACTGCTCTCTTCATGAATTGCCCCCTGAATTCCAAGCATCGGGTTAACAGTCTGTTAACGTTTCGTTAACATAAACCCACTATTCGGAATCCGTCAAGGAAAGAAAGGGGCCAGATTCAGAAGAAATGCACCTCCCCCTCGGCAGGGGCCTCCCCCTGCCCGGCCCCACCCTCGGGGATCTCGAAGTCCTCGTCGAAGTCGGCCTGGAACTCGAGGAGGAGGGATCCCTGACCCTTGAGCAGGATAGTCCGGGTGATCGGGGAGGCGAGGGCCAGGTGCCTGAGCTCCTTGCCCGCAAAGACCGTGGGGGTGGAGAGGGCGATCTCGATGCCGGCGTCGTGGAAATGGTTCTTGATGCGGCCAAGGATCTGGTTGGAGAGCTCCCCGGTCCAGTCGGCGATGAGGGCCTCCGGAATTTCCCCCGCCCGCAGGCTGGAGGGAAGGCTCTGGACCGCCAGGGACCGGCTGGCGGTCAGGACCAGGACGCCCCGGTGGCCCTGGGCGGTAAAGCCTATCGTCGAGGCGTAGGGCTCCTCGATGCCCTCGGCCCGGAACCCTGCCTCCTCGAGGTCCACCCCGTGGGAGGCAAGGAGGTCCTTGGCCGCCGAAACCAGGAAGAAGTCCAGCCGGACAAGGGATTCGGGCTTCATGGTGCTCGGACCTAGTCCAGGCTGAGGTTGGCCAGGTAGCTGTCGTAGCCCGCCTGGGCATCGGCGCTCGCCTTCCTCGCCTCCTGGATACGGCTGGCCAGGCTGTCCAGCTCGGTCTCGGAGTCCATGAGGCGCTTGAGGTAGGCCTGGCCCTGGCTCGAGTCCCGGCCCACGGCGTCCAGGTTCTGGCGGATCCGGCCCTGCTCGGTGGAGAGCTCCGAGCGCCGACTAGTTAGATCGCCTAACGCGCGCTTGGCGTCCTCGGACTTCCTGCGCAGGTCCATGGCTTTTTTCAGGGCCTCCCTGACCCGGGCGGGGATCTCCGAGGAGGCTGAGTAGTAGAGGAAGGAGTCGGGGGAGAGGCTTGAGAGGCTGATCCGCTCCTGGGAGGGGCTGCGCTCCTTGACCTCGAGCTTGGCCTGGGCGCCTGCGGCCAGGGCCAGGGTAAAGCGGTAGACCTCGGCCGTCTTCTCGTCAAAGGCCGCAGGGCTCATGAGCTCCGCCCCGCCGGTGATCGGGTGCTCGACCACCAGGCGGCGGGCCGTGCCCGAGGCGTTGCGGAACTCATAGGTCCTCGTGTAGGTGGTCCGGCGGGAGAAGACCATCACCCCCTTGGAGACCGTGACGCCCAGGGTCTCCTGGCTCGAGGCCCGGGAGTCGTCCCCGGTGACCGAGAGGTCCTGGCCATAGACGAGGAGGCGCTTGTCCTTCTCCGCGAGGAAGTCGATCAGGGCATCTCCGGCATAGATGCCGCCGTCGAAGACGGTGATGGGTCCCGCGGGGAGCTTCATCCCGAGGGAGTTGGAGAGCCTGACCCCCAGCATGGGGTTCCTGCTGCCCGAGTCGGGGGACCAGATGGAGACCTTCTCCGCCCCCATGGCCCCGGCGACGAGGGGGAGCATGGCCGAGCGGCGGCGCTCCAGGGTGACCGGCCGCTTGATCGTGAACTCAAACTGGTCCCCGGCGGCCTTGGCCGTGGCGGTCTCCACAAAGGAGGCGGAGAGGCCTGGGCTGGCCTTGGGCTTCTGGGGCGCCTCGGCCCGCTTGGCCATGGAGGCCGAGGGGGCGGCCATGGGCGCCGGAGGCGGGGCGGGGCCGTAGGAATCGGCCGCGTAATCCAGCTCCTCGGCCAGGGCCCCGCGCAGGCCCGACTCGAAGGTCCGCGCCTCCGCTGTGCCGGCTATCGCGAGGGGGAGGACGGGCCTGGCCAGGCGCAGGGGGGCATAGAGGTTCTGGACAAAGGACACGGGCCGGCCGCTCACCAGGGTCAGGGTCACATCCTTCCAGTCCGACTGGGAGGGATTGTCCACGATAGCCCAGCCCTGGAACCAGGGCTTGTCCCCGGAAAGGTCGAGGCGGTAGGAGACCTTCCAGACCGGAGCCGCGACAATATAGCCCAAGGCAAGCTCCCGGGTGGTCGTGCCCGGAAGCCGCAGGTCCAGGACCCGGCGGTCGGCATCCCGGGCGGCCAGGATAAGGCCGAGGGCCCGGCTAAAGTCCCCGGCTATGCCCGAGTCGGTAAAGCGGAAAGAGACTAGCTCGTCCAAAGCCAGGGTCCTCACCCCGGTGGCGGTTAGCAGGACGAGGCTAGTCCGGCTCGCGCCGTCCTTGCCCGTGGCCCGGGCCTCGACGGAGACAATGCGGCCCACCACCTCCTCGGGGGTGGAGACGGCCAGCTCGGCCCCCTTGAGCCTGGCCAGGAGGTCGGCCACCTTGGGATTGCCTGTGAGGTCGATCCGGAGGCCCCGGAGGGCGTCGTCCAGGCCCTCGAGGGATGGATAGGACACCGAAGGCGCGGCGCCAGCGGAGCTGGCGAGGTCCCAGACCACGAGGGACTTGAGGGCGTCATCCACCTCGGCGGTGGTAAAGGGTAGGGAGACGGTGGCGTCACCCTTTACGCTGCCCCGATGCTCGAAATAGCCCACCCCCGAGGAAAAGAGGGCAACCTTGGTCACCGGCAGCTCCTGGGCAAGGAGGCCGCCGGGGAGCATGAGGAAAACAAGGGCGATCAGGGCGGCATGGGCGCCGGCTCGGCTCCGGTTCTTGGGCATGACAGCCTCCTTGGGGGGGGATCTCCTATAGTATACGTCGCCCGGCCCCGGAGGTAACGCGCCTTCCCGCGGCTTTCCCGGATATCCTGCGGGAAAGAATGTCTATAAGAAAAGCACGGCCTCGACCCTCGGTCCCTTTCGGCGTTACCTTCTGTCCCATGCGCAGTCGAACCTGGAAGGATGACTTCCTCGTCTTTGTCTCGACCCAGACCCTCTCCCTCCTCGGGTCCTCCCTGGTCCAGTACGCCATCATGTGGTACATCACCCTGAACACCCAGTCCGGGACTATGATGACCCTCTCCATCGTCTGCGGCTTTGTGCCCACCTTCCTCCTCTCCCCCTTTGCGGGAGTCTGGGCGGACCGCTATGACCGGAAGTGGCTGATCGCCATAGCCGACGGGATGATAGCCCTGGTCACCCTGGCCACGGCCCTGCTCTTCATTTTCGGCAAGGGCTCGATCTGGCTCCTCCTCGGAGCCCA
>JAKPBN010000480.1 GCA_029778945.1 Spirochaetota bacterium | reverse complement strand
TGAGGCCGCAGGGTATGGCCGCGTCTATGCCCAAGCCTAGGGGCTCGGCCGCTATCCGAGCCTTTACCCCCGGCGGCGCCATCTCCATGAGGCGTCCGGCCAGGCGGGCGATATAGTCGGCCATGTTTACCCTCGTGAGGTCCCGGGAGCCATAGAGCTCCTCATGGACGAGGGCCATCGCGAAGACCCGGCTTTGGCTCTCAGCGAAAAGGCGCTTGGTCTCCGGGTCGGAGATGGCGCTCATCCTGAAGTAGAGGAGGCTGTTGACTATCTGGAGGTTGTTCTTGACCCGGTGGTGGATCTCCTTGAGCATGACCTCCTTCTCGGCCAGGGAGGCGGCCAGCTCGGCCTGCTTGGCCTCGAGCTCGGCGGTCCGCACCCTGACGGCGGCCTCGAGGTTTTCGTAGAGCCAGGCGTTCCGGAGTATGAGGGCAAAGATGGAGGAGAGCCTTCCCAGGGTATCGAGGATGGTGCCTATGTTGCCTTCCTCCGCAAGGTCGAGGAGGAAGACCACCCCGACCCGCCGGGAGGCGTAGCGGAGGGGGAGGACGAGGGACTTCCCAATGCCCAGGTCCCGGAGGATCCGGGCGGAGCGATCTTCCTCCCCGGGGCCCACAAAGAAGGCATCCTCGGCGCCGTGGGTCAGCTCGGCCAGCTCCTTGAGCCGGGGATCCTCGCCGAGGGCCCGCCTCCGCTCGGGCAGGAAGGAGACGAGGCGGTGCTCTCCCTCCCCGGTCAGCCCCGGGCACTCGTAGACAAAGACGCTCCGCACGCCCACCAGGCTTCGCAGCTCCCCGGCGATATAGGCGACGCAGCGGTCGGGGGTGTCGGCCAGGGACATGATCCTCTCCACGAGGTCGGAAAAGAGGAATTCGTAGGCCGGGCCGTCGGGGCTCCTGGCAGGCCCGGGGCCTTCCCTAGCCTCGTCCATCGGAGCCTCCCTGGGCCGGGCCCTCGACCGCCCCCAGGCTATCGAGGACAGCCTCGAGGGCCTGGGCCAGGCCCCCCGTCCCGGCCGCCTCGATGGAGACCGGAAGGCCAAAGCGCTCCCCTATCCTTTCGAGCTCGGCCCGGGGAAGGTCGGCGACCCCGGTATCCACATAGACGATGCGCCTCATCTCGTCCTGCATGAAGGCCCGGGCCAGCTCGGGGTCGCCCAGGCCCAGCTCAAAGGCAAAGATCTCCTCCCAGCGGCCGACCCACTCGGGCATGAAAAAGAAGCATCTTTCGCGCCGGAGCTCCCGGTAGCGCGCGGAGCCAAGGGCTATCTCGATGCAATTGCAGCCCTCGGTCCGGCATCGGCCGCCTCCACCGGAGAGCTCCCGCATGTGGGGGCAGCAGTCACCGTAGAGGATAGCCAGGGGGCCGGCCTGCTCCTTGAGACGGGCCGAAATGGCCAGGTCCAGGGCCTCAGGCCTCATATGGAGCATGGAATCCAGGAAGTGGGGCTTAAACCTTGAGGAGAGGACCGCGGGAAGCTGCCCAAACTCCCGGGCGAAGATCCCGCAGCCCAGGAGCTCGACCTGGGCAGAGCCCCTCATAGCCTTGACCCGGCGGCGACGGCGACGGCCTCGATAGTCTCCGGGCTGGCTCCCCAGGGCACATCGGCGGCGCAGGAGGAAAGGATAAAGCGTGGATCCGAGGCGCGGCTTCTCAGGGCTTTGCGGACGAGCTCGGTGACACGCCCGGGGCTCCGGCTTTCCATGAGGGGTCCGGAAAAGCCGCCAAGGATAAGGGGGCCAGGGCCGAGGATCTCCCTTGCCCGGTCCAGGTCATCCCCCTCGTCGAGGACAAAGCCCGCCACCCCCGGGAGATCCCGATATAAGCCTAGATAGTCCTCGATACGATTCGCCCCGTGGTGGAAGACCACCGGGCCCCCGGCCCTCCCATAGGCCTTGGCCAGGACGGGAAGAGTGAGGGACTCCACGAGCTCGGCGTTGAGGATCCTCGGGTTGGCGAACATGACCGGCGTGGCGACAAAGGCGGCCCCGGCCTCAAAATAGGCCCGGGACAGGGCGACAAAGTGCTCGATGGAAAGGTCGAGGAGCCTTTGGGCCAGCTCGGGCTGGAAGAGGAGGATCTCCATCCAGGCGTCGATGCCAAGGACTAGGGCGGGAAGGTCAACAGGGGCGGTAAGGATGCCCGCGATGGGACGTTCCTGGCCCATCCGGTCCACCAGCCTAGCCAGGCTCTGGACAAGGTAGCCCAGGCCAGGAACCCTGTCGACCCTGGGGGAATCCATGGAGAGAAGGGCCTCGCCCGCCCCGCGCCGGGGCCGCCGCACATTGGGCGGGGCCTGGGGACTCCAGGCCAGCTCGGCCCCCCAGGCCTGGGCCTCGAGGGCGAGGGCAAAGGGGCCAAAGATGATGTCCGGAGAGAAACGGGCCGCCACGGCCTCCTGGCCCGCGAGATAGAGGCCGGGATCGCGGTCGTAGGCCTCGGGTCTCGCGTCGGTGAGGCGCGCGCCGTAGAGGGAGAGGCCGAGGGTAAAGGGGGGCCGATCCGAGAAGTCCCCCTGGAGGGCGGCCCCAATCCTCTGGAGGGAGGTGGTCATGAGGCCCCCCTCGTGAGGCCAAGGAGGCTCGAGAAGCGGGCCGGGGCATCCAGGGCCGTCGCCGCGGTGCCTTCGCCTCC
>JAKPBN010000477.1 GCA_029778945.1 Spirochaetota bacterium | reverse complement strand
CGAGGCGACTTCTCTATCCAGCCAGGGACGCTCGGCCCCTGGATCCGTGCGCGCCCGCAGCTCGTCGAAGTCCTGGAGGAGGCGGAGGGCCGTCTTGGTCTCATGCAGGCGGGTTGCGGCATAGGCCGCGCTATAGGTGATCTCGCAGAGTTCGGCGTCGGAGAAGGTGAGTCTATGGGAGAGCATGTCGAGGCCAATGCGTTCCGCCTCCTTCCACTTGCCTGAGCGATTGAGTTCCATGAGGTAGCGGGCGTCGGGTGCCACGCAGGCGGAGAGCAGGATGATGGCGAAAAGGGTCGTAAGCCGCCGCAATCCCCTCCTTGGGGCTTTCCTCTGGGTCAATTCGAGCCTCCTTGCGGAATTGTCTGGCTCAACTATGGGGCATTGGGCGGGGCATGGGCCATGGAACTTCGGGTGAATCTTCAGCCCTCGCCCTGGGCATTCGGGTGAATTCGTCCCGCTCGCCGCAATAGCTCCCATCGGCTCCCCACCTTGAGCTTCCGAAAGAGGCTGTTGACGTGTTTCTTGACCGTCGACTCTGAGATGAAGAGGCGCTCCGCTATGGAGGCGTTGCTCTCGCCCTCGAGCACCAGAGCCAGGACCTCGCGCTCGCGGGGGCTCAAGTCGCTGTCTGGAAAGGGCGTCCAGAGGGCGGGAGGCGGAGCTCTTCGGTTCCGCCCCGACGGCGGGGCGCTGGTGAGAAGGGCGAGGGCCAGGGCGAGGAGGTAAAGTGGGCGGAAGTCCACGACGAGGATGCTAAACGAAGGGGAGAGTTCGGGTATCTTGCCCAGGGTCTCGACCAGCAAAATCAGCACGAAGAGAAGGGCGCAGCCGAGGAGGGGCCGCAGGAGGCCCATTGTCCCGGTATCGAGGCCGAGGCGGCCGCGCGCGAGATAGAGGATCAGCCAGTAAGAGAGGACGTAGATGTTGGAAAGGATGTCCACGAGCTCCGGAATGATGGAATAGACGAAGAAGGGCGTGGCCGTCGCTGCGAGCGCGATGAGGGTCCAGGCCGCGGCGGCGAATCTCGATGCCCGCGTCCGGTGGACGGCGTGGGCGAAAAGGACGAGGAAGAGAGAATCCAGCCGTCCGAGGGCCGCACCCCAATCCCAGATCCTCTCCAGGATCGGAACCCTTGCTTGCCTCGCCGCTGCAAGGGCCAAGTCGGTGCCGAGCATTTCCCAGATACCGACGAGGGCGAGGGCCATGAAGGGCAGAGCCAGGCGGAGGGGAATCCGGCGGAGAGCCATGGCCGCAAGGCTCGCGGCGAGCAGGGCGGCCGGCAGAAAATGAAACAGCAGCCCATGGAGACTCGGCTGGAGGAGCATGGCACGAGTATAGTCCCTTTCCCGGGATGTGTTGAGAGACTGTTTGCCTGACATAAAATGGAATCGACGGTGATCCGCCCCCGGATGGCAGAATGGTCTTGTCGCAGAAGCCCCAGCACCGGAGAAAGAAATGCCCGGCAGCGCCCCTAGGGACCAGAAGGCTGCTAGGCGAGAACCCGAGGCTCCTCGAGCTCGCTTCCGACCTCAACAGGGTCTTCAAGGCCTGCATTACGAAGGGATATTCCCGCAGGCGGTTCTATGAGCTCCGCCGAGGATTCCAAGTGGAATCTCTCCCTGGTCGCAGGGATTGGACTTTCTACCTTGGGCATCCCGGAGGACGCGCGCGCGGAGGCGCAATCGTCTTCCCCCGTTCATGCTCTGGCCTCAGCCCGCGCTGGGCACTTCGAGGAGCCCATGCTCGACAAAGCTATAGAATCCCTCGGCGGAGAAGATGAGGTGGTCGAGGAGGGCAATGCCGAGAAGCTCTCCGGCCTCGCGGAGGCGCTTGGTTATGTCGAGGTCCTCGGGGGAGGGATCAAGCCGGCCCGAAGGGTGGTTGTGGCCGACAACGATGGCGCAGGCCCTGTCCTGGAGGGGATCGGCGAAGACTTCACGGGGATGGACCACTGTCCTGTTCACGAGGCCGATCGAGACGATCCGGGCGGCGATCACCTCGTGGGCTCCGTTGAGGGAGCAGCAGATAAAGCGCTCCTGCTTGCGGTCCGCCCAGTGGGCGATCAGGGGCCAGACATCCTTGGGCGAGGCTATCCTTCGGTCCCG
>JAKPBN010000469.1 GCA_029778945.1 Spirochaetota bacterium | reverse complement strand
GGAGGCGATGTCAAAGGACTTCTGGAGGAGCTCGAAGAGGAGGCGGCGGTTGGGCAGGCCCGTGAGGCTGTCGTGGTTGGCCAGGTGGCTGATCCTCAGGGCGGCCTGCTCGAGCTCGGCCTTCTCTCCGAGGATCACCCGGTTGAGCTCCTCGACCCTGTCGTGGATGAGGCTGTTCTCTATGGCTATGGCGATATAGGGGGCCAGGGCCTCGAGGAGGACCCGGTGGCCCTCGGTGTAGATGGCCTTGTCGTAGCTCTGGAGGGTGAGGACCCCTATGACCCTGTCTTCGATCGTCAGGGGAAGGAAGACCAGGGCGGCGGCGGGCTTGCCATGGGATATCCGGCCCCCGGAGAGGTAGTTTTTGGCCTCGATCTCCGCGTCGGAGATAAAGATGGACTTGCGGTTGCGCACGCACCAGGCCGCATAGCTCCGCCGGTGGTCGAGCTTCTGCATCGGCCTGTGCAGGCGCTTGCCGTGCTCTATGAAGACCCGCCACTCGAGGATAGCGTCCTCCTCGTCGTGGACGGCTATGCCAAAGACCGTGACGTCCATGTGGCGCTCGAGGCTCTCGTAGAGGGTCGACACCACGGTGTCAAAGTCCAGGCTAGAGGTTATGCGACGCCCCAGCTGGGAGATGGAGAGGATCTGGCGGTTCGCCTCCTCGAGCTCGGCGGTCTTGTTCTTGAGCTCGATGTTGCGGAGGCGGTAGATCTCGGCCTCCTGATGGCTCTTCTCGACCTCATACTGGACCGTGATGTTCTTGATCTTGCGGCTCGTGTCCTCCGAGAGGACTTCCCTCTCGTAGCGGGCAAAGCGGCGGTAGTAGTCGAGGGAGGTCTTGTAGTCCCCGATGAGCTCATGGGCCTTGGACAGCTTTTCGTAGGCCTGGTGGATCAGGGCCTTGGCGCCCAGGCGCTCCGCCCCCTGGAGGGCCTCGTTATAGCGCGCCAGGGCCTTTTCCGGGCTGCCGGAGTCCGCATGGAGGCCGCCGAGCTCGAGGAGGGCCTCGACCCGGGTCTTCTCGTACATGATCTCCCCCGCGGTCTCGAGGGCTTTGAGGAGTTGGCTCTCCGCCCCGGCCCTGTCCTCGGAGGCGTGGGCTATCCTGCCCAGGGCCAGGAGGCAGCCCGAGGCCGCCATCTTGTCCCCGGCCTCCTCGGCGAGCATGAGGGCCTTTTCCGTGAATTCCCTGGCCAGGAGCCAGTTCTCCATGCGCTGGAAGGTTGTGCCTATGTTGAGGAGGATATTGGACACAAGCTCGGACTCCCGGTCGTCCGGGACCGTCTCATAGGCCCGGAGGAAGTAGTCCAGGGCTTCCTTGAGCTCCCCCAGGTCGAGGCAGATCTCCCCGATGTTGGAGAGGGTGACTGCCTCCCGCCAGCGGTTCCCGCAGCTCCGGGCCTCCTCGAGGCTCCGGGTATAGTAGTCCATGGCCCTGTCCAGGCGGCCGACCTCATGGTAGGCCACGCCTAGGGCATTCAGGGACTTCATCACCCCCACCTTGTCGTCCAGGGCGGTAAAGGCCTCCAGGGACCTCTGGAAGGAGGAGATGGCCGGGCCCTTGCGGGCCAGGTCGTTTTCGCACCCGCCGATGTTGAGGATCGCGTCCGCCCGGCCCCGGGCATAGCCCTCGGCCTCGGACTCCGCGAGGGCCTCGCTGGCCATGGCCAGGGCCTTTTCCGGATCCGATTGCATGGTGTCCCAGGC
>JAKPBN010000465.1 GCA_029778945.1 Spirochaetota bacterium | reverse complement strand
GCCCAGGTCAAGCTCTGGCGCCGGGCCTACGACGTGGCCCCTCCTCCCATGACCAGGGATGATCCGGGCTGGGCTGGCAGGGACCGGCGCTACAAGGATCTAGCCCCGGAGGATATTCCCCTCTCGGAATGCCTCAAGGACACCGTCGCCCGGGTCCTGCCCTACTGGGAGTCCCAGATCGCCCCGGCGATCAAGGCGGGCCGCCAGGTCCTCGTCGCGGCCCATGGCAACAGCCTCCGGGCCCTGGTCAAATACCTGGACAAGATGGGCGAAGCCGAGATCGTGGAGCTCAACATCCCCACGGCGACCCCCCTAGTCTATGAGCTCGACGACAATCTGAGGCCCTTAGGCCATCGCTACCTCGGGGATGCCGCGGCGATCCAGGCGGCGATGGCAGCGGTGGCCAATCAGGGGAAAAAGGCCTAAGTCCCATGGAACTGAACATAGAATGCCTCAAGGAGTCCACGGACTTCCTCAACGACCTCTATGCCAACGTGACCTCAGCGATATTCCTCACCGACGGCACGGCCCGGATCCACCATTTCAACGACGCCTTCCGGACGCTCTTCTACAAGCCCGAGGACCAGGTGATCGGGGAGCTCTGCGGCAACGTGATAGGCTGCATCTTTACCGTAGAGGAGGGCCGGCCCTGCGGGGAAACCTCGGCCTGCGACGACTGTCCCCTGCGAAGGGACATAGTCACGTCCTTTACCCAGAAGGTACCGGTCTACAAGGACAGCCTTTCCCGGGACTTTGTCCTTTGCGACCGCCGGGTGACCAAGCATTTCCAGTTTACGACCAAGTACGCCACCTATCGGGGCATGGAATATGTCCTCGTCATCGTGGACGACGTCACGGAGCTCAAGTCCTCCCTCCAGGCCCTGGAAGCCCGGAATGAGGAGCTTTCCCGGCGCAATGCCGACCTTGAGGCCCTCCTCCAGCGGGAGGCCCACCACCTGGTGGCCGCCACCCGGAAGGTGGATGTCCTCAACCGGGACAAGAATGAGCTCCTCCAGGAAGTCCGCCACCGGGTGGGCAACAACCTCCAGGTGATCACCTCCATCCTCAACCTCGCCTCCCCGGGCAGGATCGGCGAGGACTCGGGCTTCCAGGCCCTGCGCTGCCGGATAAGCGCGGTGGTGGAAGTCTATCGCCACGCGGACTACGAGGGCCAAGGGGCCCAGGTCCGTGCCCAGGGCCTTGTGGCGGCCATTTTCGACATTGTCGCCCGACCCCTAGGCTTTAGGGTCGAGCCTGAGGACCTAGTCATCGAGCTGCCCCTCTTGGGCATGGATGCGGCGGTCACCTTTGGGATCGCCCTGGGGGAAATCCTCCAGGCTTCCTGTGCCCAGGCCCTGCGCCTGGGCGGGGGAGGGAGGATCCGCATCCGCCTTGGAAGGGAGGGCGACCAAGGACTTCTCCTCGTGGAGGATGGCCTGCCTAGGAAGGGCCATGCCCCGGAGGCCGAGGATATCAGCCTTGCCCGCATTCTCGCCGAGCAGATCGGCGGATACCTGCGGCCCGCCGGGCCTGGAGTCGCCCAGACTAGCTTTGCCTTTCCCCTCGGGGCCTAGCTCCCCGATCCAAGGCAAGCGAGCCAGGGGGGCTCGCGGAGAAAATCCTTGTCCGTAAGCCCCTCTAGGCCTCGTATCTCCAAACGGCCCGCATGGAGGGCCTGATTGGGCAGGATCAGCCTGGCTTCGTCCTCCGGGCTTAATTTGCCTGCGGCATAGCGCAGAAAAAGCGACTCCTCAAGACCGTAAAGCTTGTCTCCCACCACGGGCCAGCCCAGGGAAAAAAGGCTAGCCCGGATCTGGTGGAGCCTACCCGTCTGGGGCCTAGCCTCCAATAGGCTAAAATGCCCCTCCACGGCCTGGCCGCCCCTGCCGGCAATCCGATCCAGGCTCCTTAGGAGGCGAAAGCTTGTGGCACAGGCTTCAGGCCTATCCGATGGCTCCGGGGCCGAGCCTGAGGCTGCGGAAACAAAGCGCCGCTTTTTCCTGACCTGGCTTGTCGCGTCCGCCACAAGCCAGCCAGAAGCCTCGAGTTCCCTGGGAAAATCGCCGTGGACAAGGACTAGGTAGGTCTTCTTTATCTCCCGCCGCTCGGCGGCAGCCTGGGCCCTGGCGGCGGCCCCGGGATTTCTGGTCACCAGCACGAGGCCCGAGGTTTCCCGGTCGAGGCGGCCCGCAAAGCCGACGGATCCGTAGCTTGCCTTGAGGAGATACCAGAGGCTATGGGCGTAGAAACTGCCTCCCGGATGGCAGGGAAGGAGGGGCGGCTTGTCGACAATGAGGAAATCCGGGGTTTCCAGGACAAGGCTCCAGCCCGTATCCACCTCAGGTTCGGCCAAGGCGGGGGGATCATAGGCCACAAGGTCCCCGGCCTCGAGCCTATCCTCGGCAAGGGCTAGGCGGCCTCCTATCCTCAGTCTGCCTGCGGCTATCTCGGCCTCCCAGCCGGCCCGGTCCGCGTAGGTAAAGACTTGGGTAAGCCAATCTATGAGGCTTAGGCCCTTGGCCTCGGGGCCGCAGGTTTTCTGGGCTCTCCGCGGCGAGCCTTGATCCATGGACTAGTCCCCCCCTTGGCGTAGTATCCTCGCAAGCGATGCTTCTCATCTACCCGCCCGCAACCCGGAGCACGGAAGCTCCCCTTGGGATAGCCCGCCTCGCCGGCTTTCTCCGGTCCCGTTCCAGGGAGGCCTATCTCCTGGATCTCAACCAGGAAGGCCTCGACTACCTCCTCGGCCTCGAGCTTGAGGCCGGGCCCGAGGATGCCTGGACAAGGCTCGCCCTGGGTCGGAGGCAGAGGGAGCTAGAGCTCCTGCGCTCTCCCAGGGCCGTGGGTAATTTTGGGGCCTATTCCAAGGCCGTGCGCGACCTGGGGCGTTCTCTCCGGGCCGCGGGCCTGGCGGCCCCCCGGCCCGCCGAGCCCGGCCTCGCGGACTACCGGGATCCTGCGCTCTCCCCCCTGCGCCGGGCCGACCTCCTCGAGGCCGCCCGGGACTTTGCGTCCTCGGTCTATTTCCCCCTTTTCCGGAACCGCCTCGAGGCTGTCCTTCCGGAGCTCCAGGAGCCCCTCGTCGGCCTATCCCTGACCTTCCTCTCCCAGGCCCTCCCGGCCTTTGCCCTCCTGGGCTACCTCCGGGCCCGCTGGCCGGGACTCCGCCTCGTCCTCGGAGGTGGCCTCGTCACCTCCTGGATGAGCCAGGCTAGCCTCGGGCCGCAGGAAAATTTCGGCGGCCTTGTGGATGCCCTCCTCCCCGGCCGGGGCGAGGAGGGCCTGGCCCAGTGGCTGGGCCTCGAGCCGGAGCCGGGCTTTGTCCCTCCTTCCTTTGATGGCCTTCCCATGAAATCCTACCTCTCCCCCGGGCGGATCCTGCCCTGGAATTTTTCCTCCGGCTGCCCCTGGAAGCGCTGCACCTTCTGCCCCGAGCTCGCCGAGGATGGGGCCTACCGGGCCTGTCCCCGGCCCCAGGCCCTGGAGGAGCTCGACCAGGCCATAGCCCGCGTCGACCCGGTCCTCCTCCACTTTACGGACAGCGAGATCGCTCCCCTCTACCTGCGGGGCCTGGCGGAAAACCCGCCTGGTCGGCCCTGGTATGGCTTTGCGCGCTTTTCCAGCCATCTTGCGGACCCCGGCTTTTGTCGGGCCCTGGCGGACAGCGGCTGCGTGATGCTCCAGCTCGGCCTTGAGTCCGGGGACCAGGCCGTCCTGGACGCCATGGGCAAGGGCACCAGGCTCGAAGAGATCGATCGGGCTATCAACGCCCTTTCGGATGCCGGGATCGGCCTCTATCTCTACGTACTCTTTGGCACCCCCGCGGAGGACCGGGACGCGGCCCTCAGGACCCGGGACTTTGTGGCCGAGCGGGCGGGGCGCATAGGCTTTCTCAATGTGGCGATTTTCAATATGCCCCTCGCCAGCCCTGACGCGGCCCGCTTTGGAAAGGGCAGCTTTTATCCCGGGGACTACTCCCTCTACTGCGAGTTTGCCCATCCCCTAGGCTGGGACCGGGACCGGGTCCGCGGTTTTGTGGCCCGGGATTTTGAGGCCGAGCCCTCCATCCGTCCGATAATCCTGCGCAATCCCCCGGTGTTTACCTCAAGCCACGCGCCTTTCTTTTCTGGTATATACTCTTCCCTGTGACAGTCAGCCCGGGCTTGCGGCCCTACTTAAGCCCCCTCACGGCCCTGGTCGGAGGGGGCGGCAAAACCACCACCATGTTTGCCCTGGCCCGGGAGTGCCTGGGCCAGGGCAAGACTGTCCTCGTCACGACGACTACCCACCTGGCCGACCATAGGCTCGACCGGCCCCTTCCCTACGACAGCCTGATGCTGCGGCCCGACCTCGCCCCAGGCAAGCTTTCCGGCGCCTGTGTGGCAGCCGGGGCCTTCCCTGGCCTTGGCCTTAAGGCTGGCCTCGTCCTCCTTGTCTCCGGGGAGGACGAGGATTCCCGGGATGGCAGAAAGCGCCTGGCGGGGATAGACCCCCGGGCCATTACCGCCATGAAGAGTGGCTTTGATTTCGTGTTTGTGGAGGCCGATGGCTCCCGGGGCCTGCCCCTCAAGGTTCCCGGCCTTGGGGAGCCCGTCCTTCCTCCAGGCGCGGGGACAGTCCTCGGGCTCATCGGCCTCGATTGCCTGGGTAGCCGGGTCCTCGCCGGGGCCGTCCATCGCCCGGAGGGCTTCGAGGCCCTGGGCCTGGACCTGGGCCGGGTCCTAGGCCCCGAAGAGCTGGCGATCGTAGCAGGCCATCCCCTGGGCCTTTTCAAAGACGTTCCCCCGGGAGCCCGTAAGCTTGTCCTTCTCAACAAGGCCGACCTCGTCAGCGAGGCCCAGGCCCGGGACCTGGCCGCCTTGCTTGCGGGCCTGCCGGGGATCGACGCCGTGGGTATCTGGGGCCGGGGCTCTGGCCCGGCTTCCCTCCTCGAAGGGGCCGTAGTATACTCGCGCCTCCCCAAGGAGTCCGCCCCATGAGTCCCAAGCCCGCCAACCACGATCCCCGCCTTGTCCTTGTGCGGGGCGCCGGAGACCTCGCCTCGGGGGTGATCCTGAGGCTCGTACGGACGGGCTTTAGGGTCATAGCCCTCGAAGTGGCCCGTCCCCTGGCCGTGCGGAGGACCGTGAGCTTTTCCGAGGCCATGTACGATGGCGAGGCCTGGGTCGAGGGCCTGGGCGCCAGAAAGGCTTCCGGCCCCGAGGCCTGCGCCCCCATCCTTGAGGCCGGCGAGGTGGCCCTTCTCGAGGACCCCCAGGGCCTCTGCCTGGATCACTTCTCCCCCCTCGCCCTGGTGGACGCCATCATGGCCAAGCGCAACCTGGGCACCCGGATCGACCAGGCTCCCCTGGTACTGGCCCTGGGCCCGGGCTTTGTGGCCGGCCAGGACTGCCACGCGGTGATCGAGACCAAGCGGGGCCACGACCTGGGCCGGGTAATCTGGGCGGGCCAGGCCGAGGCCGACACGGGCAAGCCCGGCCTGATCGAGGGCCGGGGCGAGGAGCGGGTGCTGCGGGCCCCCCTGGCCGGCCGCCTCGAGGCCGTCCACGAGATAGGCGACATCGTCGAGGAAGGGGAGGTCCTGGCCCGGATCCAGGGCCCCGAGGGCCAGGGTGAGGTGAGGGCCGGCTTCCGGGGCATGCTGCGGGGAATGCTCAGGCCAGGCCTCGAGGTGGCCCGGGGACTCAAGATAGGCGACCTCGATCCCCGCTGTGTGGTCGAGCATTGCTATACGGTTTCGGACAAGTCCCGGGCCATAGCCGGGGGCATCCTCGAGGCCCTCCTCGCGGGCAAGGCGGGCTACGGCCTGTGATCTACCTGGACAATGCCGCCACAAGCTTTCCCAAGGCCCCCGGGGTGGTCCAGGCCGTGGCCGCCTCAATGGAGGCCCTGCCGGGCTCGGTGGGCAGGGCCAGCCACCCCCTTGCCCGGGAGGCGGCCCGGGCCCTCTACGATATACGGAACCAGGCGGCCGCCTTTCTGGGCCTCGATCACCCCGAGCGCCTGGTCTTCACGAAGAACGCCACGGAAGCGCTCAATGTCGTGCTCCGGGGCTGTCTGGGCCAGGGTGGCCGGGTTCTTGTCTCCAGCCTGGAGCACAACTCGGTGATGCGCCCCCTGCGCTACCTCGAGTCCACGGCCGGCCTCATTGTGGACATACTCCAGCTCGATCCCGAGGGCAGGCCCGATCCCAAGGAACTCGCCCTAAGGCTTGGCTTGCGGCCGGAGCTCTTTGTCCTCACCGGGGCGAGCAATGTCTCCGGGGCCCTCCCTCCTTTAGGCGAACTCCTCGCCGCGGCCCATGGCCACGGGGTGCCCGTCCTCGTGGATGCCAGCCAACTTGTCGGCCACTTGCCCGTGGACTTTGGGGAGCTCGGGGCCGACTATCTTGCCCTGCCTGGCCATAAGGGCCTCCTGGGCCCCGCGGGCACGGGCATCCTCTGGCTTGCCCCCGGGCGGGACCTGCCTGCCCTGATCCATGGGGGAACCGGCTCGGCCTCGGACAAGGAATTCCAGCCGGAGGTCCTGCCCGACCGCCTCGAGGCGGGCACCCACAACCTGGCCTCCCTTACCGGCCTTGGGGCAGCCCTGGCTTGGCTCTCCTCCCAGGGCCTCGAGGCCATAGCCCGACGGGAAGCCGAGCTATGCCAAGCCCTCCTTGAGGGCCTGGAGGGCCTGCCGGGCCTGCGGATCCTGGGCCCAGGCCGGGCTAGGCCCCGGGCAGCCCTTGTCTCCCTCGTCTCAGACATCATTCCCCTGGATGAGCTCGCCCTGGCCCTGGATCGCCGGGGCATAGCCACGCGGATGGGCCTTCATTGTTCGCCCCTGGCCCATCGGAGCCTGGGGAGCCTTGCCCGGGGCGGGGCCTTGCGCCTTTCCCCCGGGCCCTTTACCCCGGACAAGGATATCCAGGCTACCCTAGAGGTTTTCCAGGAGGTCCTGGCATGAGTGACCAGCCCGGTCTGACAAGCTATACCCGATTTTCCGGCTGTGGGGCCAAGCTGGGCCCGGGCCTCCTCGAGAAAGCCCTCTGCGGCCTTTCCCAGCCTAGCTATCCCGAGCTTCTAGCCGATTTCTCCGGCAACGAGGACGCCGGCCTCTTTCTCCTGGGTGATGGCTCAGCCCTCGTCCAGACGGTGGATTTTTTCCCGCCCATAGTGGATGACCCCCGCCTCTTTGGCCGCATCGCCGCAGCCAACGCCCTGTCGGACATCTACGCGATGGGCGGCCGACCCCTCACGGCCCTGGCCCTCGTCTGCTTTCCGGTCAAGGTCCTCGGCCTCGAGGCCCTCCGGGGAATGATGGAGGGCGGCCTCGAGGCCCTTGCCGAGGCGGGCTGCGCCCTCCTCGGGGGCCACAGCATCGACGACCCCGAGCCCAAGCTAGGCTATGCCGTAACCGGCCTAGTCAGGCCGGACCGGGCCTGGCGCAACAATACCATCAAGCTAGGGGACGCCCTCATCCTGACCAAGCCCCTGGGGACCGGCCTGGTCAACATGGCTCTCCGGGCGGGCCTCGCGAGCCCCGAGGCCCTTGCCGCCAGCCAGGCTTCCATGGCCCGCCTCAATCGCCGGGCCTGCGAGACCCTTCTGGACTTTCCCGTCTCGGCCTGCACCGACGTGACGGGCTTTGGCCTCGGGGGCCATGGGGCGGAGATGGCCCAGGGCCGGGACTGCGGGGTCCGCCTGTTTTTCCGGGACCTACCCTTCCTGCCGGGAGCCCGGGACTATGCGGCCATGGGCCTTGTGCCCGAGGGGACCTATCGCAACAAGGAAGGCCGCCTGGCTAGCTTTTCCCGGGCCGGCAGCCTCGATCCCCTGGCCCTGGACCTCGTCTTCGATCCCCAGACCTCGGGGGGCCTTCTCGCGGCCCTTCCCAAGGCCGAGGCCGGCGCCGCCCTCGCGGCCCTGGCCGCCGCAGGAGTCGAGGCCTGGATTGTGGGCGAGGCCGGCGGTCCCCCGGGGGAAGTCGAGCTTGTCCTCTAAAGAAGTCGGCCTCCTTTTAACCTTTCCCTCGGTCCACGCCGCCCTGACCACCGAGGGGAGGCTCAAGGCCGCCGGCCTGGCCCTCGAGATGATACCCCTGCCCAGGGACATCTCAAGCGCCTGCGGCTATGGCATACTCCTTGGCCCCGGCGCCGGTGACAGAGCCTGGATAAGCGACGTGGACTTGGAAGCAAGCTATAGAGTATATGAGACTGAGCCCAAGGATGGGTCGAGGAGAAAGCGATACTATGAGCGAGAGGACACGAAAGCTTGACGCCCGGGGCCTCGCCTGCCCCGAGCCCGTGATCCAGGCAAAAAAAGCCGTCGAGGAAGGGGGCTTTGACTTCCTGGAAGTCCTGGTGGACAACCCCGCGGCCCGGGACAACGTTAGCCGCTTTGTGGCCTATGCCAGGGCCAGGCTCCTCTCGGTCGCGGAGGAGGGCCAGGTCTTTCGCCTGCGGATCGCCCCCGCTCCGGCGGGGCCCGTGGCCAATCCCGGTACTGAACCCCAGCCGGCCTGCGATGACCCCATGGAAGGCGGGACCCAACGACAGGCTAAGCTTGGGGGAGCGGTCTTGATAACCTCATCGGAATTGGGAAGCGGGGAGGCCGCCCTGGGCGCCCTCCTCATGAAGGGCTTTATCTATTCCCTCGCCGAGGCCGAGGATCCGCCCCGGCACATACTATTCATGAATTCCGGGGTAAAGCTTTGCGTGGAAGGCTCGGAGTCCCTCGCCAATCTCCGCCGTCTCTCCGAGGCGGGGGTGGAGATTTTAGCCTGCGGGACCTGCCTAGACTATTACAAATTGAAGGAAAGCCTTGGAGTGGGCAGAATATCCAATATGTATGAAATATCGAGTATCGCCCGAACGGAGAAGACCTTGAGTCTCTAGGCTGCGCACTTATCTGACTCTCGTTTTGATTAAATATTGTGTTAGGCGAAGTCGCGTGGTATACCTAAATCGGTATAAAACCAATTTCCTTCAGGAGGAACTGACTCATGAAAAAGTTTTTGGTGATTCTTCTCGTCCTTGCCCTCGTGGCGAGCTTTAGCTTTGCTGCCCCCTCCAAGAAGGGCTCCGATGCCCTCACCCCCCTCGTGGGACCCGGAGACCTCGTGGTCAACGCCGGCGTAGGCTGGGGTGGAATCTCTGGTGGCGCCGAGTTTAGCCTTGCCCAGATAGACATCGCCAAAATCATCCCCATAACCTTCGGCGCCGCCGCCCGGGCCGCCGTCGATCCCGGCCTTATCTATTCCGACCTGACCTTCGGTTTCGGTGCCTTCGGCACCGCCCACGTGGGCTTCAAGAACCTCAATCTCCCCGACAATCTTCACTGGCTCTCCAACGTGGATTCCTATATCGGCATCGGCCTAGGCTATGCCTCGATGACCGGATATACCGGCGGAATCGGCATTTCCACTTTCGAGGGCGTGAGCTATTACATCAATGACAAGCTGGCGATCGGCTTTGAGTACGGCTACCTCGGCCGGGTCAAGTACGATTCGTATTGGGACTATTACTGGCCCATTTACTATTCGAACATCAACGTGACCTTCAAGCTCTAGCGCCCTGGGGGCCTTCTTGGTCCCCCGAAAAAATAGCCGGCCCCCAGGGGTCGGCTTTTTTCTATCCGGGACGTCGTCTCGGCCTAGTCCGTCTCGGACTCCACTGAAAGATAATCGAGGTTCACATTGGACATGGACTCAAAGAGATTGCGCTTCTGGACGCTGGAGCCCCCGGTGAGGAGGCCTATGCGACTCCTTACCTCCCGGCGCTTGGACTCCCTGCCGTAGGGGCAGGTGCAGGCCGCCGACCTGAAGCCCTTCTCCTCCGCGAAGGCGATCACCTGGGTCTCCTCGCAGAGGGCCAGGGGCCGGATGATCTTGACCGGATACTTGTCATAGGCCACCACGGGGAGCATCCCCGAGAGCTCCCCCTTGTGGAGCATGTTCATGAGGAGGGTTTCCACAATGTCATCCAGGTGGTGGCCCAGGGCTATCTTGTTATAGCCGTGGTCCATCGCGTAGCGGAGCAGCTCGGTCCTCCGCTGGGTGGAGCACCAGTAGCAGTTCATCGACCGGCCCGGCTTGAGGCGGCCGATGATGGGTACGTCGACGGAGACATAGGGGATGTCCCAGGACTTCATGAGGAGCTCCTGGGCGGCCACCTTGCAGCAGCGGCAAAAGTCCGATGCGATGTGGATAGCCCCGATCTCGAAGGACTCGGGCCACCAGCGGCGCTTCATCGCAAGGTCGTAGGCCAAGGCTGTCGAGTCCTTGCCACCGGAGACGGCTATGAGGATCCGGTCTCCTTTTTCTATCATTCCAAAGCGCCGCAGCGCTATTTCGACAAGCTTGGCGACAGTTGTTTCGGCGTTCTTCACGGCGGCATCCTAGCCTCTTGCCCGCCATCGAGGCAATCAGGCTCCGCGATGCCTGGGCCCTCCTCGCTATAGCCCCTCACCCGACCAATAAAGATGCCCGTGGCCAGGCCGGCCAGGAGAAGCATCAGGCCCGATATCAGGAAGGGGAGGGCTGGAAAGGCCTCCTTCCAGAGCCAGGCCCCGAGGGCCGGGGCATAGAAGGAAAATAGCCCCAGGGACGAGCCCAGAAAGCCATAAGCCAGGCCGCGAAGCCTCTCGGGCACGGCCCGGGCTGTCAGGGCTTGCATGGCGGGTTGGAAGGCCGCTCCCCCTAGGCCAAAGAGGAAGAAGGCCCCCCCAAAGGCGAAGGCTGTCTGGCCCCGCCAAAGGACGAGGGGCGCTAGGCCGGAGATAAGGCAGCCCAGGACCAGGGGCCATTTCTCCCCCCGCCTATCCGCTAGCGCGCCTAAGGGGATCATGGCCAGGGCCGTCACGAGGGCGGAAAAACCCTGAAGGAAGCCGATAGTCGACTCGGTCTGGCCCCCGACCTGCTTTAGGTAGAGGGGGAGGAGGTCTCCCGAGAGCTTGCCCGAGATGTCCAGGGCTCCATCCACGAGGAGGATGAGGGTAAATAGCCCGCCCGAGAGAAAAAGGGCAAGGACGGCTTTCAGGGACTTGCCAAAGGTCAGGTTTTCGCCTTTGGCCTCCCCGGCCCCGACCTGGGGGCCTGCCTTCCCCAGGTCCTTGGCCATCCCAATCCTGATGACGGTGGCCGACCAGTAGAGCAGGGCCCCTGTCCAGGTCAGCACCTTGAAAGACAGGTGCTGGACAATGAGGCCTCCGATGGGCGGCCCCGCTATGCCCACCACCAGGAAGATGGACTGCACCACCGCAAAGACCCTGGCCCTGGAGCCTGGGTCGGCCTTCTCCGCGATAAAGGCGTCGTAGGATGGAGCCACGAGGGCAACCGTGATGGAGCCCACGGCGTTCGATACGAGGAACCAGGCGAGGGGATGGGGCAGGCCCGGGGCCAGGAGCATCCCCAGCCAGGAGACGGCTCCGGCGACCGAGCCTATGGCTATGCTTCTGAGCCTCCCGATCCTGTCGGAAGCCCAGCCGCCAAAGATCTGAAACAGGAGGGGAAAGAGCGCCATCATCGTAAAGAAAAGGCCGATAGTCTCGATCGGAGTGCCGAGGGCCGAGAGATAGAGGCCAAAGAAAGGGTAGAAGAGGGAGCCCCCAAGATTCGCCAAGACCATGGCCCCCAGGAAGATCCCGAGTTCTCGCGTAAGGATAGGCTTCTTGGTCACTGGGGCGGCCTGTGGCATGGGCAGTCATGGCTCCTTATCCGCAAGGGCAAAAAAAAAACGGTCCGGGTCATGTGCCCGAACCGTTTCCTATCGCAGGGACGCCTTATTTCTGGGCGCCGAGGATGGCCTCTTTGCAGGCCTTGGAGACAGTCACCTTCACGGCGGTCTTCGCGGGGATCTTGATAGCCTCACCGGTGGCGGGGTTGCGGCCCATGCGAGCCTTGCGCTTGTTGAGCTTGAGGATCCCTACGCCGGGGAGGGTGAATTTCTTGTTCTTCTTGGTCTCCCGGTACGCGAGATCGGCATAGGACTCAAGGAAGGCAGCGACCTGCTTCTTCGTGAGCCCGTTTTTCTCGGCAAGCTGGGCAATGATCTGGGCCTTAGTGAGCGCTTTGGGCGCGGCGACTGTTGCCATGGGCATCTCCTTTGCGAGTTTCACGTATATTACTGCGTTTTCCTTTGCGTCGCAAGGGTAGAAATGACATTAGGTGATAAAAGCCAGTCCAGAGGCCCTTTTCGCCACTTCTAGCCAAGGCTGGCTTCGAGCCTTTGCCTATCCTCCAGGGTGTCCACCTCGGTCCATCCTCCGGGTCCCAGGCGGATGGCTCCGACCTCGATATCCGCAAGAGATGAGCGGGGGATCTCGTCCCAAAACATCTCCTCCATCCCGGCCTGCTCTACCCTGGCGGCTATGCGACGGTCGATCAGGGAGCCCGCTTCGGCCGTCCAATAGGAGATGCCGGAAAGGATCCAGTCCGAGCCCGAGCAGACGTCGATCCTGAGCACCCGATCGGCGGCATTGGTCCTCACGGCCCACTCGTTTCGCATGTCCTCCCGCCAGCCCACAAACCAGGAGGACCGGGACGGGGCCTGGGTGGGGAGGACTCCATCCCCTATCCAGACATCGCCCTCGAGGACGAGGCAATCCCTGAGCTCCTCCCGGACGAGGTGCATCGACCAGAGGTTGTTGCGGTCATGGAAATGGTCGTTATGGACAAACCGCAGTCCGGGCCTGCCAGCGTAGGGCCGAAAGGCCTCGGCCTTATAGCCCGTCACCACGACAATGTCCCTGACTCCGATGCCCTCCAGAAGGCGGAGCTGCCGGGAAAAAAAGGATTCCCCCCGGGTTTCCACGAGGGCCTTGGGCCTGTCCGCGGTGAGGGGCATGAGACGGGTTCCCATGCCTGCGGCAAGGATTATCGCTTTCATGCCTCTTCCTTTTCCTGGGCCTTCTCGGAACTGCCCCGGGCTGTCTTGGCTTTTCTCATGGCCCGCCTCCGGTCTCGGCGCACGCTCCGGTAGACAAGGCCGCTTCCCAGGATAATCGCCACTGGGGTGGCAAAGGCAAAGATCTTTCCTATGGTGCCTACCTGGACGTCGAACTGGGCCCCGAGGGCATAGCCGAGTATGAGCCACAGGGGCGTCGATATGAGGACGGACGCAAAATCGTAGAGAAAAAAGCGCCGGAGCTTCATCCTGAGAAGACCGGCCGCGATTATCGCCGGGGCCCGGAGGCCGACCACAAAGCGGCTAAAAAAGAGGATCCGGGGACCTCTTTGGGCAAAGTAGTCCTCTCCATCCAGGATTTTTTCCACCGAGACAAAATGGGTAAAGACCTTGGACCTGAGGAGCCTAGGCCCCAAGGCCCGGGCCACGCCGTAGAAGACGCAGTCCGCCAGGAGGAGGGCCGGGTAGGCCACGGCCAGGGTTTCAAGAAGGCTCTGGCCATTGGCCCTGGCGGCGACTCCCACCAGGGCTAGGGCTATCTCCTCGCTTATTGGGAGGGTAAAGCCAAAGACGATGAGAAAGACAAAAATCGCCAGGAAGGCATGCTCGTTCAGGATGGGCTGGATAAAGGCTGGCAGGTTCATCTAAAGGCTCCCTGCAGGCAAGGCGGCCGCCAGCTCGGCCTCTATGGCGTCAATCCGGGTCCGCCCCCGCTCAAAGCGCGATTCCCCATATTGCCGATAGTACAGGGCCATCCCAGGGTCCCTGCTGGCAGCCTCCTGAAGGAGGGACCACAGGGACCATAGATAGTCCTGGAGGAATTGATAGGCATGGACGGCCACGGAGAGCTCCTGGACCGAGGTGTCCCTGCCCTGGACATAGGACGTAAGGAGGGCTTCCTCCTCCCGGGGACTAAAGCCAGACTCAAGGCAAAAAGAGGCCAGGTCCCAGGCCGGGTCGTTCATGCCCGAGTATTCCCAGTCGATAAGGGTCAGGCCCTGGGCAGTGGCCAGGATGTTCTCTGGCACCAGGTCGTTGTGGCAGGCCACGAGGGGGCGGTTTAGGCCCCCTAGGAGACGCTTTAGTCCCAGGGCCCGGGGCTTGAGCCGGGAAAAGCCCGGATAGAATTTCGCCGCCCTGATCCTGGCCAAGCGCTCGTAGATGAGGGCCATTTTAAAGACATTGAATTCATTGGAAAACCTCATCCCGCTGCCATGGAGGCCCGAGAGCAGCTTGGCCACCGCCGCCAGGATCTCCGGGTGCCTGGCTTCCCGGGAATCGAGGGGCACCGCATCGGCTATAAAGTGGGTGATCTTGACCCCGGTCCGGGGATCGAAATGCAGGGAGGGGGGTGTAAAGCCTGCGGCGGCCGCGGCCTCATGGTTGCGCCTTTCGCAGGCCCGGTCGATAAAGAGCCCTGTGCCCCGGCCAGGAAGGCGGAGGACATAGGCCTCGGTGCCCAGATAGAGCTTATAGTTGCGGTTGGTCAGGCCGCCGATCCTCTCGTACTCGCTCCGGCGGGACACGAATTTGCGCATCCGCAAGGGGAGGGCCGCCTCGACCCTCCGGGCTTCGATAAAGCGCCTGATCTCGGCGCCTAGCTCTCCGGGGCCCCTGACCTCTGTCCCTGTCTCGGGCTTCATGCTTCGGCTTCCTCGGGGGTCTCGTACCAGCGCAGTTTTTCGCCCACGATGGAGCGTATCCTCCATCGGGGAGTCTTGGGACAGGCCTCCAGGAGGGCCAGGGCCTCGGCCAGCCTTTTCTCGAGGGATTCCCTGTCCCCGGGGCCGAGGCCAGAGCCCGGCAGCCAGGCCAGTATCTTTTCCAGGCTGCCCTTGGCGGTTCTCCAGAAGCCCCAGTCATCTCCCAGGATCTGGGCGAGGATGTCTTGGTTGATAAGCTCCCCGTCTCCTCGCCCCAGCCTATGGTCGAGGAGTATGGCCGCGGCATCGGAAAGATCCTTGGCATTGGCCTCCACGACCTGGAGCTTGGTGAGAAGCAGCTCAGCCAGGGGGAGGCGGAGGCTGTCCACCGGGAGGCGGCCGCGAAAGACTATGGGATGGCACATGGAAAACCGGCCCAGAAAGATATCGGCCTTGCAGCCCCCTGGGGAGGTGAAGATCAGGCGTTCGGCCCCGTTGTAAAGGTTAAATTCCGCCAAGGGGGTCCAGGCCGCCTTTTGGAAAAAAGCCTCGACCTCGGGTCCCGGGGCCAGGCTCGCGAAGTCCATGTCGCCGCAGACCCTGGCCAGGGGGCCAGTGTCCGCGGAAGGGCAAGAAAGCTTGACGGCGAGGCCCCCCAGGAGGCGGAGGCTAAGTCCCCCGTCCTGGGCCTTGGAGAGCATTCCAAGGGCCTCGGAGCGAATGCTTCCCTGGGAGATCATTCGACCGGGATCTCCGCGTAGACCTTGCTCACGTCGATGCCTCTCTTCCTTCGGTAGGCCCGCATCCCGACATAGAGGGCGAGGGCCAGGCCGTACAGGATCAGCATAAACACGACAGACGTCGTGTTCTTGTAGCTTATGCCGTAGAGGCCCTGGGGGTCTATCAGCCATTCATAGATCAGGAAGCCCAGGAAGCCGCAGAAAAGCACCCCAAAGACCGAGAGCAGGGGGACCTTGCCGATCCTGAATTTAGCCAGGGGGGAGGCCGCGTAGAGGTCCTTCTTGGTAAAGGGGAGGATGACCGCGGCCACTCCTGTGCCCAGGAAGGTGATGGCGATCACCAGGGTCGAGACCAGGGTCAGGGAGGAGAAGCCCAGGACATTCCAAGCGTAGAGGGCGGAGACGATGAGGCCCGGGATGACCATCGCGAGGAGGGCATTGGTGGGTGTCCTGGTCTTGGGGGAGACACTGGCCACTGCCTCGGGGAGGAGGCGGTCAAAGCTCGCGGAAAAAAGGATGCGGGTTGAGGAGAGATAGATCGTTCCGGCCCAGCCAAAGAACCAGGCGGCCATCGCGGCCAGGACGAGGAGGCGGACCAGGGTCGAGGGGGTCCCCAGGAGGGCCAGGAGGGCCGGATAGGGCCAGGCCGCCAGGACTGTGGGGTTTGTGTCCGGGGTCCAGCGGGAGGACCAGTAGGAGGCATTGGCCTTCATGTAGAAGTCAAAGCCCATGGCCTTGTCCACCGCCAGGAGGAGGAGGATTATCAGGGCTGTCGAGCCTACCAAGGCCGCGGCCATGCCCCAGAAATTCCGCTTGAAATCCTGGGAGCCCTTGACCTCGCCATAGAGGGTGGCTCCCCAATTGGGCCAGAGGTTAAAAAAGGCCAGGAAGGGCAATAGGAGCAGGATCGAGCCAAGCTTTCCTCCCCAAAGAGGAGTCGAGGCTCCGGCCGCGAGGCCCGAGGCGGTGACCGCCGCGTAGGCTCCATCCACCCTGTAGAGGGCCTTCATCCCCTGGTCAAAGTTGGCCGGAAAGCTCGCCTTGTCCTGGAGAAGGAGGAGGACTATGACGGCGAGGAGTCCCAGGTTGCCCAGCCAGAAGCAAACCTTCTGGACATTGGCATAGGCCTTCATGCCAAAGGCGATCACCAGGCTCACGAAGGCGCAGGTAAAGAGGGAAACCAGGAAGAGAGCGAGGGGCGAGGAGGCCGCCGCCACCGCGAAGGCCGGGAAGCCCAGGACCGCGGCCATGGGCACAATCACGATATGGCGCAGCATGTCGGCGTAGATGGGGGTCCACAGCCAGAGGATAAAGCACCAGCCCGTCATGGACAGGACATAGGCCAGGCCTCCGCCCAGGATCCGGCTCTGCCAGACATAGTCTCCGCCGGCCCGGGGCATCGTGGAGATGAGGCCCGCGTAGACCACGATCTCGGGGATCACCAGGAGGGCCCCGATGAGGAGGGCCGGGATCATGCCCCCCTGGAAATACCAGGCCTGGCTCACCGTGTAGAGCCCCAGGGTCACGAGATTCACCGAGAAGAAGGCGTAGATAAAGGCGTCCCCGATGGACCAGGACCTGACGAGCCCTGTTGCCTTCCTCAAGAAAAGCTCCGGCGCTTCCTGACTCATGTTGTCTCCTTGGCCGCGGGCTTTGCTTCAGCCCGTCGTGAGAACATAGGACCTTAAGCCCTTGCGGGCATCCAGCTCAAAGAGGGCTCCCTGGAGGACCCCCTGCTCATAAAGGCTCCCGGGATTCACCGCGAGGCATTTGCCTATCCGCGAGACCCCCTTGGCCTCATGGATGTGTCCATGAAGACCTAGGATGGGCTTGTGCGCCTCCATGGCCTTCCGTACCGCGGTCGAGCCCACGGGGACCGTGGACTGGCCGGCGTTCTTGAGGGAAAAATCCTCTCCCAACTCCGGGGCGTCATCCAGGCCCGAGGAATAGGGCGGGCAATGGAAATTGCAGATGAGGCGGCTGCCCTTGGAGGCCTTGGAGATCGCGGCCTCGAGCCGAATACCAAGGCTGGCCTCGTCCTCCTCCCGGAAAGTTTTCCAGGGGGTGGGGTTGGCCCAGCCCGAGGAGACCATCTCCAGTCCCGGGAGGATCTCCACAGCCATGCCCTCGGCGTTGCGGACCCTGGAGGAGGCCCCGAAAAGGGAATCCACCTCAAAGGGGTCATCGTTGCCGGGGCAGACCCAAGCGGATATGCCCTTGGGCAGGCGCTCCTCGGCTAGGCCAAGCCAGCGCTCGAGGGTAGCCATGAGCTCCCGATGGAAGCGGGCATCCACAAGCTCGGGATGGGCCTGGAATACGGCGATCTCTTCCTGGCAGAGGCGCACCGGGTAATAGCCCCGGCTCGCCACGTTCTTCTCAAAATCCTGCAGGGCCGTCTCGCCTTCGAGGAGGTAGGCCGAGCCCATGAGGCTGCCCCTGGCCTTGGACGGGCCGTCCATCACCAGGGGCACGATGGCCTTGCCGGAGAGATCCCCTCCCAGGACGAGGATATCGGCGCCATAGAATTTGCCGGCGCCGAGGAATTTCTTCCAGCAGATCTCCGAGCCATGGATGTCGGTGGCAAAAAACAGCTTGGGCATTATTGTCCTTGTATCAGGCAGGTTTGCCGGCCTTGGCCGGCGGGACTTGGAAAAGGCCGATCCCCAGCTTGTCCTTGACCCTGGCAAGGGTCTTTTGGAATTGGGTGGCCAACATGGCCAGGTTCCAGGCCAGGTAGGCCAGGAGCACGCCCGGGGCGGCCCAGGCCGGTAGGCCGGGGGCAAACAGGGCAAGGATCAGAAGGGAATCGAGAATCAGCATATCCGGGTACCACTTTCGGATCGCCAGGCCAAGGAGGCGGTGTCGGAGCAGATTGCTGGCGATCCGCGAGCCTGCGAAACCGACACAGAGGCCACCCAGGAAAAGCCAAGCCCGGCCCGATCTTTCCTGGAGCACGAGACTCCCCAGGGCCAGGGGCAGGAGCTCGAGGAGCTCCGCGACAACGTTGGACAGCCAGGCGAAGCCGTAGCTCCTCAGGGAGCGGATGCCGGTCACAATGAGGCCCAGGCTCCCCGCGAGGAGGATGAAAAAAATGGGAGGTAGACCCAGGCCGGCGACCGGGCTGGCCCAGAAGTCATAGCCCACAATAGGGATGGAAAAGTAAAAGAGGTAGGCGGCCATGGTGGCCTCCTCGCTCGACAGGTAGCCGAAGTCCAGGGTGTTGGTTTCCTTGACCCTCCTCAGCTCGATCCAATCGGTGAGGGTGGCCAGGAGGACCAGGGTCAGGCCGAGGAAGGGAGGGACCGAGGGAAAGGCCATGCAGACCCCAAAGGGCAGGATAAAGACATTGAGGGAGTCAAACCAATGGTCGACGAATTCCCCCAGGGGGCCCGAGGTCCCTAGGCGCCTGGCCTGGAGGCCATCGAGGGCATCGAGGGTCTGGTAGAAGAGGAGCCCCAGGCCTACCAGGGCGAATATCCAGGGCCTCTCCTTGGCAAAGACCGGCGCCGGCCCAAAGACCAGGCCCGAGAGGACGAGGAAGGCGAACCAGGATCCCAGGTTTCCAATCATGCTTACCCCATTGGCTGAAAGCCTGGGGGGAACGGCCCGGATGGCAAACCCATACCAGCGGTTCATAAAAAGCCTATCGACGATCGACTTGTTGTCCGCCTTGTAGCTGTAGGAGTAGATCCTGTCCGGATCCTCATAGCGTTCCATCGGAGCCTCTCCCTGCACGATATCCGGCGCCAGGGGCGCCAAAACCGTGTGACTCTACCCCTTTTTTGCGCTAAATGCAATCGCCGGGATGCTTGTCGCCTCCCCAGCCGCTCACTATAATCAGCTATTCATTTTTCCAGGAATATTCCCCTTTCGGAGGAAGCATCATGAACGCCGCGCTGAAGGTACTGAAGGACCGGGGCTTTATCCAGCAATGCACCGATATCGAGGGCCTGTCCAAGGTCATGGACGAGGGCCCGATCACCCTCTACGAAGGCTGCGACCCCACGGGCCCCTCCCTCCACATTGGCCACATGGTGCCCTATTTTGCCATGCGCCACCTCCATGAGTCCGGCCACAATGTGATAGTCCTCATGGGAGGAGGCACCGCCCGGATCGGGGATCCCTCGGGCAAGTCCTCCATGCGCCAGATCATCTCCTACGAGGAGATCGACGCCAATACCCAGCGCTTCCTCGGGCAGATAGACAATTTCCTCAAGCTGGACGGGAAGACCCTCTACTCGGAGAACAACAAGAACTGGCTTGCGGACCTCAACTACATCGATTTTCTCCGGGACATAGGCCGCCACTTTTCCGTGAACCGGATGCTCTCCTTTGAGGCCTACAAGATGCGGATGGAGACTGGCCTGTCCTTCATAGAATTCAACTACCAGCTCCTCCAGAGCTACGATTACCTCCAGCTCTACAAGCGCCACGGCTGTCGCCTCCAGATAGGCGGAGACGACCAGTGGGGCAACATCGTCGCCGGGATCGAGCTTATCCGCCGGGTCGAGGGAGCCGAGTGCTTTGGCCTCACCTTTCCCCTCGTCATGACCTCGGATGGCAAGAAGATGGGCAAGACGGAAAAGGGCGCCCTCTTCCTTGATCCGGCCATGACCAGCCCCTATGACTTTTTCCAGTACTGGAGGAATGTCACCGACGCCGATGTGGAGCGCTTTCTCCTCATGTTCACCTTCCTTCCCGTGGAGGAGTGCAAGGCCCTTGCGGCCCAGAAGGACGCCGCCCTCAACGAGAGCAAGGCCCGCCTTGCCTGGGAGGTCACGGCCCTCATCCATGGCAAGGAAGAGGCCGACAAGGCCCTCGCGGCGGCCAAGGCGGCCTTTGGAGGCTCCGGTGACCTATCCCAGGTTCCCTCCAAGGCCCTCTCGGGGACCGAACTGGACAAGGGCCTCTCCGTCCTCGACCTCTTTGTCTATTCCGGCCTCTGTCCCTCCAAGAGCGAGGCTCGCCGCCTTGTCCAGCAGGGGGGCTGCATAGTGAATGACCGCAAGGTCGAGGATGAGAAGGCCACGGTGGACCGGACCTGGCTGGCCGCGGACGGAGCCATGATGCTCAGGGCCGGCAAAAAGCGGGTATTTCGGATCACGATCGACTAGGCATGTCAAGAAAAGCTCCCCCCGGGCCTTGCTTTAGCCTCCGGGGGGAGATATATTGGAGATATGGATATCGCATCGCTGTCAACTCAGCTTGCCCAGGGTCGCCTCACGGAACAGGTTGGAGCCAAGGTCCTTTCCATGGCTCTTAAGACCGCCGATGGGGCAGGGGATTCCCTCCAGACCCTCCTCGCAAGCGCCCAGACAGTGTCCGATCCAGCCTTGGGATCTCGCCTGGATACCTCGGCCTAGGACAAGGAACAAATCAGGCAGGAAAGGCCGCCATAGGGGCGGCTTTTTTGTTTAGTGGTGCTCACAGCCTTCATGGTGCTCGGCGCAGCCGGCCCCGGAGGCAAAGGGCTTGCCCGCAAGATAGTCTTCCACCGCCGGCCGGACTTCTCCCGAGGCTCCCCTCAACACTTCGATGCCATAGGAAGTCAGGACCCTGACCGCGCCTTCGCCAATGTTGCCCGCCAGGAGCCTCTTGACTCCCAGGCGGGCCAGCTCTCCGGCGATACCGCTCTTGCAGCCGCAGGCCTCGGGGGCCTCCAGGCGGCCCTCCTCGGTTATGGCTCCCTCCTCCACAGTGAAAACGGAAAAATAGGCGCAATGGCCAAAATGGGCGTCGACGATTCCGTCCTTGCTGGGTACGGCTATTTTCATGGTATTCGGTGCTCCTTCAACATAGGGCCGCGCAGGGCCTCCCTCGATGCGGAGGGCCCTCCCTTCGACGAGGACCAAGGCCAGCTTGTGCCGGGCCTCGTCCAGGATCCTTGCAAATGTCGGGCGTGAGATGCCCATCCGGAGAGCGCCGGCCTCCTGGTACAGACCCAGGTGATCGGCCAGGCGAAGGGCCTCGAACTCGTCCAGGCCCAGGACTACCTCCGGGCTGGCCTTGGGCGAATCGATTCCCGGACTGGCGGCAATCGGCTGGAACATGCTGGCCCCCGGGGGAGGGCCAACCATGCGGTCTGCGGTAGGTCTGGCCATGCCTTCTAGATTCCGGCCTTGCCGGGAGAGGGGGCTTCTCCGCAGGCCGCGCAATCCCCCGCCTCGCGGCCGCCGCAGTCACAATCCTCGCATCCCCCGGAGCCGCATCCCCCGGAGCCGCAGTCCTCGGCCGGGGCCTTGGCCTTCCGTGGCCCCGCCACGGTGGCGGCCTTGGCGGCCGCGGTGAGGCAGGCCTCGGCCAGGGCCTGGGCCTCCAGGCGGAGTCCCTCCGGGAGTTCGGACCAGCGGAGCTGGCCGGACTGGGCTATGGCCGGCCTGAAGGGGAAGCGGCCCAGGAGGGGCAGGCCCTTCCGCCCGGCGCCTTGCCTGCCTGCCTCGCCTGAGGAAAAGAGGGGATGCTCCTTTCCGCACTCGGGACAGACGATGGTGCCCATGTTTTCCACAATGCCCAAGACCTGGGCCTCGGCGCTGAGGGCCATGGCCACGGCCTTGGAGACCACCATGGTCACCAGGTCCTGGGGGGTGGCCACAAAGAGGACCCCCGTCAGGGGAAGGCCTGTCAGGGCCGTGATGACAATGTCCCCTGTCCCGGGAGGGAGGTCGACCACAAGGATATCCAGCTCTCCCCAGGCGGTATCCTTCCAGAACTGCTCCACCGCCCGGGAGAGGAGGGGGCCGCGCCAGATCACCGGGGAATCCTCATCCTCCACAAGGAAGTTGATGGACATGACCCCAAAGCCTTCCTCACAGGGGATGGGCAGAAGCCTCTCCCCATCGGTCTCGGCCCGGAAGCTCTCTAGCCCCAGGAGGCGGGGGGCCGAGGGACCGGTGATGTCCGCGTCCAGGAGGCCAACTTTCAGGCCCTTGGCCGCGCAGGCCTGGGCCAGGAGGACCGCCGTGGTGGATTTGCCCACCCCGCCCTTGCCGCTGCCCACGCCGATAACGTATTTGACCTTGTTTTCCGCGCTTTCCATTGAGAATTCCTTATTGAATCTCGAGTTGTTATGAGAATATGCTCATATTACGTTTGCGGTCAAGTCCCAAAGAAACGAAAAGACTCCCGGCCTGCGGGAGTCCTGAAATAGGCGAAGAGGGGTTTACTTGAACTCGGAGATCGCCTTGAGGCCTTCCCGTATCTTTTCCCGGACAGGCTCGGCGGGGCGGCCAAAGGTTACCACTATCCCGACCCTCCAGATATCCGGGTCGAAGCCGAGGGCCGCGAGCACCTCGGCTTCCTTGTAGCCCTCGATGGCGCAGGAGTCGATGCCCGCCGCCTTGGCCCCGGTCATCATATTGGCGCAGGGGATATAGGCCTGGGCCCTCGCCCATTCCTCGAGACGGCCCTCGGCCTTGAGGAACTCGTAGTAGCCCACAAAGTCGGCCCTAAAGACGGGATGGCCCCCGGGAAAGCGGGCCGAGCGCTGGAGCACGAGGGGGCCATCGGGATCATAGGCCTCGGCCCGGCGCACGAGGATAGCCACAACCATCCCTGCTGTCCTCACCCCGTCCTGGGCAAAGCAGGCTTCAAAGAGGGCCTGTCTGACCTGGCCCCCCGGCCGGTTTGCCACAAAGCGCCAGGGCTCCAACCCGAAGGAGGAAGGGGATAGGCGCCCGCACTCGAGGATGAGGCTCTCCTCCTCGGGCGCAAGGGCCCGGCCATCATAGAGTTTGCAGGCCCAGCGGTCTCTCATCGCGGCCAGGAAGGCCCTGGCCTGTTCCGGGATGTCCATGCCTTAGGCCAGGTCCAGGGCAACCTCGAACATCGAGGTGAGGGCTGTCTGGCGCTCCAGGGGGCTCATCTCCTTGCGGGAGACGTTGGAGTCCGAGCAGGTGAACATGGCCAGGGCTTTCTTGCCTAGGAAAGCCGCGTTGCAGTAGAGGGCATAGCACTCCATGTCCGTGGCGGCGCAGCCCATCTTGGCCCAGCGCTCCCAGCCTTCCTCGACCGGAAGGGCCGAGTAGAGGGAAAACACATCCGAGGACAGGATGCCCCCGACCCAGTGGCTGACCTTCCTGGCCCGGGCCGAGGCCACGGCCCTTTCAAGGAGGCCATAGTCCGCCGGGGGGCTAAAGGTCCCGTTGAGGCGGTACTGGTGGGCGTAGTTGGAGTCCGTGGAGGCCGTCATGGCCATCACGATGTCCCCGACCTCGACGGCGGCCGTAAGGCCCCCGCAGGTGCCTATCCGGACTATGGACTCGACCCCATAGAAGGCAAAGAGCTCATAGGAGTAGATGCCCATGGAGGGACCGCCCATGCCCGAGGCCATGACCGAGACGGGTTTGCCCTTGTAGGTCCCGGTATAGCCCAGCATGTTGCGCACGGCATTGATCTGCCGGGCCCCTTCCAGGTAGGTCTCAGCTATGTGCTTGGCCCTTAGGGGATCCCCGGGCATGAGAACCAGGGGCGCCAGGTCCCCCTGCTTGGCCGTGTTATGGGGCGTGCCGTTCCTATAATGCTCGAGGCTGGAATCGTGGTTCATGTCAGCTGGCGCCTTTTTCGTAGGGGATGCCCACGGCCCGGGGGGCGTAGTCCTTGCCCGAGAAGATAACCAGGGTCACCAGGGTTATGAGGTAGGGCATGATGGAGAAGAACTCCGGCGGCAGGCCCCGCAGGGCCTCGATGTTGACCATGTAGATCGCCAGGGCCACCGCGGTGCCAAAGAGGAGGCTTGCTCCCCCCACGCCCTTGGGGGTCCAGCGGCCAAAGGACACGGCGGCCAGGGCGATAAAGCCCGCCCCGTTGATGGTCATGTTGGTGTACTGGATCGTCTGGGTCAGGACGAGGCAGCCTCCGGCGAGGCCTGCCAGGGCTCCCGAGGTGAGGACCGCGAGGTAGCGGTACTTCTTGACGTCGATGCCCGCCGAGGCCGCGGCGGCCGGGTGCTCGCCGCAGGCCCGGAGCCGGAGGCCGGTGGGACGCCTGTACAGGATATACCAGGCCAGGACGAGGATCGCGAGGGCTATCCAGGCCGTGGGATAGATGCCAAAGGGGCCGGGCATCATGCCCAGCTTGTAGGGCTCGGTCCTCTCCTGCCGGAAGATGATCTGGCAGAGGAAGACGGTGCCGCCTATCGCGAGGAGATTGATCCCCGTGCCGGAGACCGTCTGGTCGGCCTTGAGGCTGATCGAGGCGTAGGCATGGACCAAGGAGACCAGGGCCCCGGCCAGAAAGCCCATGAGGAGGGCAAACCAGACCGAGCCTGGGAGGACGGACTCGAGGAGGGCGTGGGAGGTGGCGGCCGCAAAGGCCCCGATGCCCATGAGACCCTCAAGGCCTATGTTTGTGACCCCGGACCTCTCGGCGATCATGCCGCCCATCGCGGCTATCAGGATAGGCGCCACCATCATCAGCACGGATGGCAGCATGCCAAAGACGCTATTCATCGAGCTCTCCTCGCTTTTCCGCGGCGATGCGCTTGGCGCGCCACTCTATGATCATCCTAAAGCCCGCCCGGAGGGAGATGAAGACAACCACCAGGCCGGAGATGATCTGGGTGATCTCCTTGGGTATCTGCCTCGACTGCATTAGGGGCTGGGCCGAGGAGAGCATGCCAAAGAGGAGGCCGGAGATCAGGGTCCCCAGGGCGCTGGAGTTGCCCACAAGGGCTACGGCGATTCCGGTGAAGCCATAGCCGTCCTGGCCGGAGAGGACCCGGCCATAGTTGAAGGAGCCCAGGGCCACGATGACGCCGGCGAGGCCCGCAAAGGCGCCGGCTATGGCCATGGAGAGGGTGATGGACCGGGTTACCTTGATGCCGGAGCAGCGGGCGGCTTCCTTGTTGAAGCCCGTGGCCCGGAGCTCGAAGCCCAGGCGGGTCCTTTCGATTATGAACCAGTAGACCAGGCAGCAGATGAGGGCGATGAACAGGCCCAGGTTCAGCCGGGACTCGTTGGTCAGCCGCTGGAGGAGGGGAGAATCAAGGAGGGCCGTCTTGGGGAAGGCCTGGGTCTTGTAGGTGTTGGCCTCGGGGATGAGGCGGGTGAGGATCCGGGAGAGGAAGTAGGCGATGTAGTTGAACATGATCGTCGCCACGACTTCGGAGACCGAATACTTGCCCTTGAGCCAGCCGACAATGCCGCCCCAGACGGCGCCCGCGCAGGCCCCCGCCAGGACGGCGAGGATCCAGTGGAGACCCTGGACCTGGGGTCCATAGAGGGCCACAAACTGGGCGACCGTGAGGCCCATGATGTACTGGCCCTCGGCGCCGATGTTGAAGAGGCCGGTCTTGGCGGCAAAGCCCATGGAGAGGCCGCAGAGGATGAGGGGGAGGCTGGCGGTCAGCCACTCGCCGATGTAACGCGAATTCCAGACCCCCCGGGTCACGTCCCAGCCGGAGAGGGTCTGGAGGAGGGCCGCGTACATGTTCGCGGGGTTCTTGCCCACCGCCGCGATCAGGATGGTGCCCACCAGGAAGCCCAGGATCACGACAAAGGCCGAGATGGCCCCGTCGGAGGAGATAAAGGCGTCGAGGACGCCGGCCTTGACTTCCGCGGCCTTGGCCGTCTTTTTGGTGTCGCTCATCGCGATCCTCCGCCCTTGTGGTCTTGGGTCGCCCTCACTCCCGCCATCATGGCTCCTATGGACCGCTCCTCCGCCGAGGCGGCGTCCACAAGGCCGACGATCTCTCCCTTGGAGATGGCGGCTATCCGGTCGCAGAGGCCCATGATCTCGTCCAGCTCAAAGGAGACGAGGAGGACGGCCCTGCCCTTGTCCCTCTCCGCCAGGATGCGCTTGTGTATGTATTCTATGGCCCCCACGTCGAGGCCCCGGGTGGGCTGGGCCACCAGGAGGAGGCGGGGGGAGAGGTCGATCTCCCGGGCTATGATCACCTTCTGCTGGTTGCCCCCGGACATGTTCTTGGCCTTGGTGGCCGCGCCCTGGCCGGCCCGGATGTCGAACTGCTCTATGAGCTCGGCGCCCTTCCTGGCTATGGCCGCAAAGTCGAGAATGCCCCGCCGGGAGGAGTAGGGCATGCGGTCGTAGGTCTTGAGGACTATGTTCTCATCAAGCCGGAAGTCCAGCACGAGGCCGTGCTTGTGCCTGTCCTCGGGGACATGGCCCACGCCCCTGAGGATCCTCTCCTTGATAGTCGCGTGGGTGATCTCCACCCCATCTATGAGGATCCTTCCCTCGACGGCGGGGGAGAGGCCCGTGATGGCCTGGACGAGCTCGGACTGGCCGTTGCCGTCGACGCCGGCAAGGCCCACGATCTCTCCGGCCCTGACCTCGAGGGCGAGGTTCTTGACCGAGGCAAAGCCCTTGGAGTTCTTGG
>JAKPBN010000458.1 GCA_029778945.1 Spirochaetota bacterium | reverse complement strand
TGTTTGCCTCCAACAGCCTCACGGCCCTCGCGGGCTTTATCTATTACCGCCGGGGCGCCTGGCTCGGGGCCCTTAAGGCCCGGGGACTCTAGGACCTCTACATGGCCAGGAATCCCGGGAGCCCCGCCGTTGACAGGAGGGGGCCCTCCAGGCTAGTGTTTCCCCCAGCAGGACCCAATAGCTCAGATGGATAGAGCGGCTGCCTCCTAAGCAGCAGGTCGACGGTTCGAATCCGCCTTGGGCCATCGCAATAAAAAAGACGCCATAATGGCGTCTTTTTTATTGCGTGCAGAATCCCGAATGGATTCTGCAAAGGAACAGACAAAGCCGCCCCGAAAGGAGCGGCTTTTCTATTGGCTTTAGCAGATTCCCTTCGGGAATCTGCGGGGAAATAGCCAACCATGCCAGGGCGTCCGAAGCGCGGGGAGCAAAGGCCGTTCCGAAAGGAGCAGCCTTTTTTTCGTGGCCCCGCAGATTCCCTCTCGGGAATCCGCGGGTGGACCGGGCGCCGCCCTAGGCCTTGAGCCTAAGGCTAAGCCTGACCCCCAGCTTCGCAAACTCGTTGAGGAAAAGGGTCGAGGCCGAAAGGGCCCAGACGATGCCCCACTGGCCCAGGTCCAGGGGAACAGCCTTGAAGAAGGCCGCGACGCCCGGGATGGCCACCACGGCCACCTGGATGGAGGCGCAGAGTCCAAAGGCCCCAAGGAGCCAGGGGTTGCTGAGGAGCCCCGTCTTGAGCAGGGATTTGGTTAGGTGCCTCGTGTTAAAGGCATGGAAGAGCTGGGTCAGGCTGAGGACGCAGAAGGTCATGGTCCTGGCCAGGGCTAGGCCCTCCTCGCCCTCTCCGCCAATGCCGCGTCCGATGAGGAAGGCCGCCAGGGCTATGCCACCCTTCAGGATTCCGTTGAGGACCACAAAGGCCCCGCCCCCGTGGGCAAAGAGGCTTTCCTTGGGGCTGCGGGGCCTTTCCTTCATGATATCCCGGTCGCCCGGATCCATGCCCAGGGCCAGGGCAGGGAAGGTGTCGGTCACGAGGTTGACCCAGAGGAGGTGGATGGGCAGGAGGGGGATGGGCATCCCCAGGAGGATGGGCACAAATATGCAGAGGATCTCCCCGAGGTTGCAGGAGAGGAGGAAGAAGACCGCCTTCCTGATGTTGGCGTAGATGTTCCGCCCCTCCTCCACGGCCTTGACGATGGTCTTGAAGTTGTCATCCGCGAGGACCATGTCCGAGGCGCCCTTGGCCACATCGGTGCCGGTAATGCCCATGGCGACCCCGATATCCGCCGCCTTGAGGCTCGGGGCGTCGTTGACCCCGTCCCCGGTCATGGAGACGACGTTTCCGGCAGCCCTGAAGGCCTTGACGATCCTGACTTTGTGCTCCGGGGAAACCCGGGCAAAGACCCGGACTGTGCGGACCCTCTCCACGAGGCAAGCCTCGTCCAGGCCGTCGATCTCCTGGCCCGAGAGGGCATCCTCGGCCTTCTGGGCAATGCCCAGGTCCCGGGCTATGGCCAGGGCCGTGGCCTTGTGGTCTCCGGTGATCATGGCCACCCCGATCCCCGAGGCCCGGCATTCGGCTATGGAGTCCCGGACCTCGAGGCGGGGCGGGTCGATCATGCCCACGAGGCCCAGGAAGACCAGGCCCTTCTCGAGGCCTGGGCCCCCGCCTTCCTCGTCCGCTTCAAGCCGGCGATAGGCTCCCCCCAGGACCCTCAGGGCCTGGTCGGCCATCTCCTCGACCTCGGCCAGGACCAGGGCCTTTTCCTTGGGGCCTAGGGCCGTCTCTGCCCCTCCTAGCATGATGCGGTCACAGACCTCGAGGAGGCGGTCCACGGCCCCCTTGGTCATCACGAGCCTTTCCCCGCCCTTGGCGTGGACCGTGGACATCATCTTGCGGGTGGAGT
>JAKPBN010000430.1 GCA_029778945.1 Spirochaetota bacterium | reverse complement strand
TTCGACCTCCTCGAGGCCAAGGACATCACCTTCCTCAAGTACTTCTACGAGGCCATCGCCTACAAGAAGGGCGAGTTCTGGCACATCGCCGACGGCTCCACGGCCATCGCCGAGCGCTGGAAATTCGGCGAGGACTTCTTCAATGACAAGAAGTACACGGTCTGGTCCAAGGCGATGAGCTATCCCAAGCACCACTCGAATGAGGCCGGTTGCTCCCAGGTGGGAACCCTCATCTCCATGATCAAGAACCGCGACGCCCAGAACCACTCCCACATGAACTTCATCGGCTCCGGCCTGCCTCTCGCGAAGCAGAAGGAGATCGCCGCCGAGATCTGGGGCAGCCCGAACGCCGTCGATGGGGTTCTCGACTACACCCCCATGCATGTCTCCAAGGCCAAGTTCGCCAAGTGGTCCCTCGTGAAGCTAGCCCTCCACGACTCCCTGACCCTCTGCAACTGGATGTGGCCCATGACGGTTTCCCCCCTCAAGGAGAGGAACTATCGCGGCAACCTCACCCTCGAGGCCCAGTACTACTCTGTGGCCACGGGCGTCAAGAAGACCGAGGCCGAGCTGGACTTTGACGCCGAGCGCACCCTCCACCTCCACCGGGCCATGACCATGCTGTCCATGGGCACCAAGGATATGAGGAAGGAGCACGACGCCCCCCCCAGCTGGGTCTTTGACGAGGACCCGGACAAGAAGCCCTTCACCAAGGGCACGGACAAGATGGATCGGGCCGACATGGAGATCGCCATGGACATGTTCTACGCCGAGATGGGCTGGGACAAGGCCACGGGCGCGGTGACCAAGGCCACCCTCCTCAAGTTCGGCATGGCCGATGTGGCCGCCGCCCTCGACAAGGCCGGGCTCCTCGTCGGCTGATGTCCTAGCCTGGTCTAGGCAGCAGAAATGACAGGGCCCCGCGAGCCATGGCTCGCGGGGCCCTTTTCCTGCCCGTCAGGCCCTCAGGAGGGGGATCACGGCTTCCTGGAGCCAGGAGAGCTCGGCCCTGAGCTGGTGGACCCGGAAGTCCACCCCCAGGCGGTTGAAGACGTCCTCCTCCGGGAGGGTCTCAAGAAGGGCCACATGGTTGGCCAGCTGGCGCTCGATCAGGGCGACCTGGTCCTCCACAATGATCGCCGGGACCTCTCCCCCTTGCATGCTCGCGAAAAAGAGGCGGGAGATAAACTCCATGCGGAGGACCCGGGAGGAGCAGTCCGTGGGGCTCATGAGCCAGGTCGAGAAGTGGGCGAGGCCTTGGGGGGTGATGGCCAGGTAGCGCCGGGCCGGGGAATTTTCCCTCTCCTCCACAAGTCCCTCGATGAGGCCCTGGGCCTCGAGGCGCTTGAGGATGGCATACATCTGGCTTTGGCTGATGTGCCAGACCCTTCCGAGCTGGGCCTGGAACTGGGTAAAAAGGTCGTAGCCGTGCATGCTCCGGTGCATGAGAAGGCCGAGCATCACAAATTCCGGGCGCACGTCGCGCACGTGCATGTTGGCGGGGTCGCGGGCTTTTTCGCTCACGCCCCACCTTAGTTCGGGCCTTTCCGGCCTGTCAATCCAGGACTTCCGCATGTAACCATCCAGGGTCGATGGCGGTTGACAAGGGCAGGAGAAAAAAATATCGTATGCACCATCGGCCCGGGCCCCTGGCCTGGCCCCCAAGGAGTGATCCCATGAACAAGAAAATCATCGCCCTCGTGTGCCTCGCCCTCGTGGCAGCCATTGCCTTCGCCGCCTGGAAGAATGGCAGC
>JAKPBN010000045.1 GCA_029778945.1 Spirochaetota bacterium | reverse complement strand
ATCTCCCAGGAGGTCGGGCCCATTTTCCTCAAGAGCCCCCTGTTCAAGGACAAGTTCATGGATGTCTTTATCAAGTACCTAGCTCCCACCCAGCAGTAGGTATCATGGAAGAAGACGGCCCCGAAGTCCTCGAGACCGGGGGGGCCCTCAACGTCCGCTATCGGGGCCGCCTCCTTTATCCGGAGCGCGGCCCCTGTTCTTTGGCCCAGAGGACGGCCGCCGCGGCCGAGCTGGGGCCCGACCGCCTCTATCTCCTGCCCTCCCCCCTCCTCTGGTACGGCATCCCCGAGCTCCTGGCCCGGATAGGTGAAGGCTCAGCCCTTCTCTGCCTTGAGGAGGATCCTGGTCTCGCGGCCCTTTCCCAAGCTCACTGGCCTCAGAGCCTGAGAGAAGAGCCTCGCCTTGGCTTCTTGCCCTCGAGCGACCCTGAGCGGGCCCTTGCCGCCAGCCAGGCCCTGGGACGCTTCCGCAGGGTAATCCTCCTCCGCATGAGCGGAGGGGAGGCCCTCCATAGGGAAGCCTATGGGCGGGTCGCGGCCCGGCTCCAGGCCGAGTTTGCCGCCCACTGGAGGAGCCAGGCCAGCCTCATGGCCATGGGCCGGCTCTGGGCCCGCACTATCTTCCGCAACGTCGCCGCCCTCCCCAACCTGGCCCTGGCCCCGGCCCCGAGCTATCCTGGGGCCCTAGCGGTCTGCGGGGCAGGACCCTCCCTCGAGAAGGGCCTGGCCTTCTTGGCCCGGGAGTCCGCCAGGGGCCGGCTCTCAATCCTGGCCGTGGATACGGCCTTAGGGAGCCTCCTTCAGGCCGGAATCAGGCCCAATATAGTCGTCTGCCTCGAGGGCCAGGCCCACAACCTTGCGGACTTTGTCCCCGGGGCCGGCTCGGGCATTGCCCTTCTGTCGGATCTTTCCTCCCATCCGGCCAGCACGGGTATCCTGGGCGGGCCGGTAAGCCTTAGCGCCGTGGCGATCACCCCAAGCCGCTTCCTTGAGCGCCTCCAGGCCAGCTTGCGGGGCGGCCGCTTGCCCTTCCTGGAATGCCCCCCCCTGGGTTCCGTGGGGGTCCATAGCCTCCATCTGGCCCGGCGCCTAGCCCGGGGGCCTATCCTGGCCCTGGGCCTAGACTTTGCCTTTGAGGTGGGCAAGACCCATGCCAGGGCCTCGCCCTCCCTCCTCGATGAGGAGAGAAAGCTCGATCGCCTCCATCCCTGGCCTAGGCAGGCCGGGGCGGCCTGGAGGGAGGGAGTCCGGGCCGCCGAGCATGGCCTAAGGACCGATCCAATCCTTGCCTCCTATGCGGCCCTCCTCGCGGACGAGGCCAGCAAGCCCGGGCCCCCGGTCTATGACCTGCGGGATCGGGGCCTCGACCTGGGTCTGCCCCGGCTTGAGCCTGAAGAAGCTAGCCGCCTCCTTGATGGCCTTGCCGCCCCCAGCCAGGGGGAGCCGGAGCCTAGGCTTCCAGGAAAGGAAGCCCGGCAAAGCCTCGCCAAGGCTATCCTTGGAGAAGAGCTAGCCAGGCTCGACACAATCGAGGCCGCCATGAAGGGGAGGCTAGGCCTCTCACGGGAAGCCTTCCTGGCCCTGGTGGAGGAAAGCGACTACCTCCTCTGGCCCCTCCCGGATGGGCATAGGCTCCCAAGCCTCGCCCAGGACCTCCTCAACCGCCTCCTTGTAGAGGTTCAGTACTGGAGGTGGAAGCTTGGGGATGTGGAGGCTTTTCTGGAGGAAGACCGCGGGGCCTAGGCAATGGCTCGTCCCCAGGCGGATGGTCCCGCCCGAGGCCGAAGAGCTACCTTTCCTTGTCTTCGTTTTCCCTTAGCACGGCCAGGAAGGCCTCCTGGGGCAGCTCGACGTCGCCGACCATCTTCATGCGCTTCTTGCCCTCT
>JAKPBN010000387.1 GCA_029778945.1 Spirochaetota bacterium | reverse complement strand
CATCATCATGATCCTCAACAGCCTGGCCAAGGCCGGAGGCTATGACTTCCCCCCTGGATCCGAGGCTATCATCCTCTCGGCCAACATGTTCGCCTTCTACTTTGGCGTCCTGGCTGACATCACCCCGCCGGTGGCCCTCGCGGCCTTTGCGGGCGCGGCCATAGCCAAGTCGAATCCCATGAAGACCGGCGTCCAGGCGACCAAGCTCGGGATCGCGGCCTTTATCATCCCCTTTATCTTTGTCTACAACCCCGAGATGCTCCTCTTTGGCGTGGCCGCGCATCCCTATCTCACCGTATGGATGATCATCTCCGCGGTCTTAGGCATCATTGCCCTCGCGGCCGGTGTGGAGGGCTTCCTCCTTGCCAAGATGTCCTGGATCGAGCGTACCCTCGCAATCCTAGGAGGACTCGGCCTCGTGACCCCGGGTATCTGGGATGACATCGCCGGAGGAGCCGCCATCGTCCTGGTCATCGTCTTGCAGATAGCCAAGCATAGGAAAGAAGCGGGTGGCAAAAGCCTGCCGGCCTCGGCCTAGGCCAGAGAGATAGGCTCTTGACTAGACAGCCCCGGCGCAAGCCGGGGCTTTTTGCTGACCTAGAGGAAAGCCCTGCAGGCCTTGCCTAAAAGGCCTACTCTGGGTAGATTGAGGTTAAAGGGTTCAGCCTAAAGGGCTGGAGGTACCAGAATGGTCGGGCCGCCATTCCACGTCACAATTAGATGGCGGGGAATGCCGCCATCCGTGGAGTGCCCATGGAAACCCAGACAATTGTCGTCATCATCATCGCCGCCCTCATTGTCGTCGGAGCCTTCCTCCTCATGCGCTGGATGGAAAGCCCCGACGAGGACAAGGAGGGCGGCCCCAAGAGCTAAGCCGCGGGCCGCCTAGACCCTGGCGCCTAGACCCTAAAGGGCTCGAAACGGGATACGAGGCGCTCAGGGATGCGGCAGCTGAGGATCGTGCCCTCATCATCCCGCTCCTCCGAGAGGATCATAGCCTCCCGGCGGAGGAGGGCGACCATCCCGTAGTCCTTGTCGAGGATGCGGACCTTGAGGACCTCGGCCTCCGAAGTGAGGCCCTCCTCTATGGCCTTGAGGAGCTCCAGGATGCCCTCCCCGCTCTTGACCGAGACATAGCGCGCCCCCGGGAAGCGCCCCGGCAGGCCTGCCCGCAGGTCGGGGTCGAGGAGGTCAACCTTGTTGACCGCGAGGATCACCGGAAGCTCTCCGGCCCCGATCTCCCGGAGGACGGTCTCGGTGGTCTTCATGTGGAGCTCGGCTTCGGGGTCGGCGGCGTCGACGACATGGACGAGGATGTCCGCCGCGGCGGCCTCCTCTAGGGTGGCCTTGAAGGCCTCCACTAGGCCGTGGGGGAGGTTGCGCACAAAGCCCACCGTGTCCGTGAGAAGCAAAGAGCCCCCCATGGAGAGCTCGAGGCGCCTCGTCGTGGGGTCGAGGGTCGCGAAGAGCCTGTCCTCCACATGGACGGCGGCCTTGGTCAAGGCGTTGAGCAGGGAGGACTTGCCGGCGTTGGTGTAGCCCACCACGGCGGCCCGGGGCACATCGAGGCGCTCCCGGCGCTTGCGCTGGACCTCCCGGCTCTTGCGCACGAGGATGAGCTCCTCCTTGATGTCGTGGATCCGCCTCTCAATCTCCCGACGGTCGAGCTCGATCTTCTGCTCTCCGGCCCCCTTGGTGCCATAGCGGCCTCCCCGCTGTCGGGAGAGGTCCTCATAGGAGTGGGCCAGGCGGGGGATGGAATACTCGAGCTGGGCGAGCTCGACCTGGAGGGAGGCCTCCTTGGTCAGGGCCCGGCTCGCGAAGATCTTGA
>JAKPBN010000381.1 GCA_029778945.1 Spirochaetota bacterium | reverse complement strand
CTTTCTTGTAGAAGTAGTCAAAGGCCGAAAGGATGTCCTTCTCATAGAGGCCGCCAAAATCCTCCCGGTCCTGGAGGTAAAGCTCCTCGTAGAGCCTGGCCAGGGGGCCAAAGTTGGGATCCTGGCCCACCCGCTCCACCTCCCGCCGGGCAAGGCCGAGCTGGAGGTCGAGAAAAGAGAGATAGCGTGTGGCGAGGACCTCGTCCCCGAGCATCGCGCAAAGAGTGGGCGAAAGGCTCAGGGTGAGCTTGAAGGGCACTTCCTCGGCCTCGAGGCGGCGGAAAAGCCTGAGGAGGGGCAGATAGGTCTCGGAGAGGGCCTCGAAGAACCAGCGCTCCTCAAGGAAGCGCTTATACTCGGGCTGACGGACAAAGGGAAGGTGGGCATTGAGGACGAGGGCGAGATAGGCGGGCTCCATGGATCCTCCTTAGTCGCCTTCGCGTTCCGATAGGAGGATCCGACGGGTATTGACGTCCCCCTCGGGCTCGATGTCGAGGCTCTCTATCCCCGAGAGGCGGAGGAGCTCGGCCTTGGCCCCCTCGATCGCGTCGATAGGGCTGTCCAGGAATTGGCGGGGCACCCAGGCATCCCGGGACCGGGCCAGGACCTTGAGCTTTCCCCCGGTGCGGGCGCAGAGCTCGATGCGGTAGCGGGCCTTGGCCTTGGGCAGGTTGATGTACCACTGAAAGTCGTCTATCGCGACCGGAATATCGAAGAATTCCTTCTTGGCCTCGGCCTGGGCCCCTTCCGGGAGCTCAAAGACCCGGAGAAAGAGGGAGGATTCCCACTCCCCGTCCACGAGGGCCTGCCGCTCATTGTCGGAGATGTCCCAAAAGGCAAAGGCCCAGGAGGGATCCCTGACGAGGACCTTGATGGCAGTCTCATTGTAGGTCTTGGGCATGGGAGAATCGGCCAGGATCGAGGGATCGACCTCGTCGAGCTCGGAGGAGGAGAACTTGGCCTCCTCGATCCGCACGGTGGACATCCTCCCCGACCGGCGCTCGAGGGAGTCCTCCTCGATGGCCCCGAGGATCTCCTCGACCACAAAGACCCGATCGAGGGCAGGGGGGAGGTCAAGGCCCATCTTGTCCGCGAGGGCATAGAGGGCCTCGTCGGAAAGGGATTCGAACTTGTCCGCCTTCACGGGGCTATTCTGAAAAACCGCAGGGCCCGTGTCAACCCTCGTTCGGAGGGACGGGACCTCACTCGGATCGCGGTGCCCCATCCGCGGGCTTGCCTGGCTTATGGCGCCTTCGGCGGCGCTTCCTGGCCTGGGAGGCCTCGCCACCCGGCTGGGGAAGCTCGGGATGCCCGGCCTCGCCGGCCTTGGGCCCCTGGACCTGGGGACCTTCCTTGCGGGGAAGCCTGGGGCGGGCCGGGCTTCCGGAAGCCGGGCCGGACTTGGCCGGGGGCCGGGGCTCGGAGCCGCCCTGAGGGACGGGCCGGGAAGCATGGCCTTCTTGGCCAGCCTCGCCGGGACCCTTGCGGCGGCGGCGGCGGGGCCTGCGCGGGCCTTCATCCTCGCCCTCGGCGCCTCGGCGCCAACGGAGGTTGGGATTGAGGTTCCGCCGCTCGAAAAGCGAGAGGACGGCCGCCTCGAGCTCGACCCGGGGAAGGTTCAGGGGATTGAGGAAGGCCCGGGCCGCCTGGAGGGCCTCGGAGAAGGAATCCTGCCTATCTGCCACGAGTCCCTCCTCCCCGAGGAGCCGGGGAGCCAGGAAGGCCGCAAGGGAAGCCGAGAGCCGCCTTTCCTTGGAGGGATTGCGGGCCTCCTCGTCCAGGTCGGCCAGCTCGACCCGCAGGGCGGGGCCGAATTTGGGGTCCGCGTCCATGAGGCGGGCTGCCTCGGGGATAATGTGGTCGAGGAGCCCGTAGGTGGCCAGGGAGGGGATGATCAGGGAGGAAACCCCCGACCCGAGGATCTTGACGAATTCCTCGGTCAGTCGGGAGGGGCTGGCCCCGGCGAGGAGGACGGCATCCCGGCGGATGGCCCTCCGGGTCCAGAAGGGGATGCGGAAGCCCGAGGTGGTGGCATACTTCACGCACCGGATCATGCGCACCGGGTCTTCCCGGAAGATATCCTTTAGATGGATGACCGGGACTACTTTCTTGGCGGCTATGTCCTTGAAGCCCCCCACATAGTCCACCAGGATGGACTCGACGGGGTCATAGTAGAGGGCGTTGAGGGTAAAATCCCTGCGGAAGGCGTCCTCGTCCATGGTGCCGAATTCATTGCCCACGGTGCCATTGGCTATGGACCTAAAGGTCGAGACCTCAAAGATCTTGGAGCCCGCATAGACGTGGACCAGGCGGAAGCGCCGGCCGATCACCCGGGAATTGCGGAAAACCCGCTTGATCCGGGCCGGCTGGGCGTCGGTGACGATATCGAAGTCCTTGGGCCTGCGCCCCAGGAGGAGGTCCCGGACGGCCCCGCCGACAATATAAGCCTCATGGCCATTTTCCCGGAGCCGCTCGACGATGCGAAGGGCATCGGGGTCGAGACGGCCCTTCTCGATGTGGTGCTCTTCTTGGGTGTACACGACGGCCTTGGCCACAGGTTTGCCGTCTTCAGATCTTCGATATCGAATGAGCAACGAGGAACCTCGCATTCGCGGGCGTGCCGGCCCAGCCCATGGGGCGGAACGGTCGGATATTTACTGGCGCAGTATACTATAGGGCCCCGGAAGCGGGTCAAGCGGCGGTATTAAGCCAAAATGGCCTAGGAACGATGCCTCCGGAGCCAATCCAGGATGTCTTCAGTCACTTCATCCCGGTTTGTCTCGTTGAGAATCTCATGCCTGGCCCCCTCATAGAGCTTTTCCTCGACGTCTTTGATCCCCAGGCCCCTGTAGAGCTCGGCCAGGGCATCCACCGAGCCCGAGGCCGCTCCAACGGGGTCGGCCGCCCCGGCCACGAGGTAGATGGGCAGGGTCGGGGGTATGGCGGCCAGGGCCTCGGGACTATGGATAACCCTAAAAGCCCCCATCAAGTCCCGGAAAAAACCGTAGCTGCAGAGAAAGCCACACAGGGGGTCGGCTATATACTTGTCCACCTCGGCATTGTCCCGGGAAAGCCAGTCAAAGGCCGTCCGGTTGGGCTTAAAGGCGTCGTTATAGGAGCCAAAGGAAAGCTTGTTGGCCAGGGGGGCTCCTGCCCTCTTTCCCTTAAATATGCTGCCCAGCTTGGCCACCAGACTTCCCCCGGCCAAAAGGGCGGCGGGCATGGGCCCGGCGGTCCCGGAGAGAATGCATCCGGCCAGCTCGGCCCCAAAGAGGGAAATATAGTACTGGGAGATAAAGGAGCCCATGGAATGCCCTAAAAGGTAGACCGGGAGGCCGGGATTCTGGGCCTGGGCAAAGGCGGAAAGCTCGTGGAGGTCCTCCACTACCCGCCGCATCCCTCCCCTATCCCCCAAATAGCCTAGGGAAGATGTGGCGAGACCTGTCTGGCCATGGCCTCTATGGTCGGGGGCATAGACCTCAAAGCCGGCCTCGGTGAGGGCAGAAGCAAGGCGCTCGTAGCGGACGGCGTGCTCGGCCATCCCATGGGCCACCAGGATTATGGCCGTCGGATTGGCCTCGGGGAGCCAATGCTGGACATGGATGGCCAGCCCGTCCCCAGCCTGGTGAATGAAGGGTGATGAGCGCATCGTTCGACCTCCTACGGGCCAGTCTATGCGCCCGGCCCGGCCGGGGCAAGGGAAAAGCGCGAAACCTGGGAGGGGAAATCCGCGCTTGGGGCTTAAGTTTGGGGGAGGATGTGCCGAAGAATTAAAGGAAGAGCTGGAATTTCCCCTCCAAAGCCCCCTCGGGGCCCGCAGGGAGGATTCCCCTCTCCATAATTCTCGGGTGAGGCAAGATCGAAATTTAGCGATTTCGAGCCTTCCGGTACCCGGTTGAAAGGAGGCGGAACGGGGAAGACAACTCGTGACCGTCGGTAAAAAAGGCTTTTCGCCCCGCTCCCCTAGGGTGCAGGGGCAAAGACGGCGCATGGATGCGCCGCCTGAACACAATCCATGGAGGATTATATGATCATCAATCACAATCTCAGCGCCATGTACGCCAACCGCTCCCTCGGCGTGACCAACGCCTCCCAAGCGGGCAGCATCGAGAAGCTCTCCTCGGGCATGCGGATCAACCGCGCAGGGGATGACGCCTCCGGCCTTGCGGTCTCCGAGAAGATGCGCAGCCAGATCCGCGGCCTCAACCAGGCCTCCAAGAACGCCGCCAACGGCATCTCCTTCATCCAGACCACGGAAGGCTATCTCCAGGAGACCTCGGACATCGTCCAGCGCCTCCGGGAGCTGTCCGTCCAGTCCTCCAACGGCATCTACACCACCGAGGATCGCATGCAGATCCAGGTCGAGGTCAGCCAGCTCGTCGACGAGATCGACAGGATAGCCAGCCACGCCCAGTTCAACGGCATGAACCTCCTCACCGGCCGCTTTGCCCGGGACAACGGCGACAACGTCATCACCGGCTCGATGTGGATCCACGTGGGAGCCAACATGGACCAGCGCACCCGGATCTTTATCGGCACCATGACCGCCAAGGCCCTCGGGGTCAGGTCTGTCGGCGACAACAAGATCATGTCCATCGACTCCCCCGACGGCGCCAACCGCAACATCGGCGTCCTGGACGGAGCCCTCAAGAAGATCAACAAGCAGCGCGCCGACCTGGGCGCCTACCAGAACCGCCTGGACTATGCCATCAAGGGCATCGATATCGGGGCGGAGAACCTCCAGGCCGCCGAGAGCCGCATCCGCGACACCGACATGGCCAGCGAGATGGTCACCTATACCAAGAACCGGATCCTGGCCCAGGCCGGCGGCGCCATGCTCGCCCAGGCCAACCAGGTCACGCAGTCGGTCTTGCAGTTGCTCCAGTAAGGTAGTATTATTTGGGGTGGGTGGGCCTTCCGGGGCCAACCCACCCTCCTTGGCAGGGGTTTTCAAGTCCCCTCTCCAGGGTCGGGGCAGGCGGTCCGGAAAAGGCCGCCTGTCTTGGTTGATGGATCTTTGACAAATACCCTCTTAAGCGCGTAGCGGACAAGGAGGACGCCCACTAGAAGGGGCGTGCTCCTTGTCGCACGGGGATGAACGGACGGGAACGGCGCGGACTTACAGTTTCCGCCCCGATCGGCGTGCGCGCAAGGACTAGGGTGGCAAGGAATGCCGCCCCTGGATTCACCTCAAGGAGGGTCACAATGATTATCAACCACAACATGAGTGCGGCGTATTCGAACCGCCTGCTCGGCACAACCGGTGCGGAAATTGGCAAAAACATCGAGAAGCTCTCTTCCGGCCAGCGGATCAACCGCGCGGGGGACGATGCTTCCGGTCTCGCGGTCTCCGAGAAGCTCCGTGGGCAGGTTCGCGGCCTCAACCAGGCCGTCAAGAACATCCAGAACGGAGTCAGCTTCATCCAGACCACGGAGGGCTACCTCTCCGAGACCCAGGATATCCTTCACCGGATGCGCGAGCTTGCGGTGCAGGGCGCCAACGGCGTTTACTCTACCGAAGACCGCATGCAGATCCAGGTCGAGGTGAGCCAGCTCGTTGACGAGATCAACCGGATCGCGTCGCACGCCCAGTTCAACGGCATGAATATGCTCACCGGTCGCTTCGCGAACGGCGCCGCAGAAAAGATGCAGTTCCAGATTGGCGCCAACATAGACCAGAACAAGAGGGTCTTCATTGGCACCATGACGGCCCAGTCCCTCGGCCTTATGGGCGCCCAGGGAGCGAACCAGATGCTTTCCATCGCGAGCCCCGACTCGGCGAACAGCGCCATCGGGACCCTCGACCAGGCCCTCAAGGTCGTTTCGAAGCAGCGCGCCGACCTCGGCGCCTACCAGAACCGCTTTGAGACCGCCGCCAAGGGAGTGTCCGTCGCCTCTGAGAACCTCCAGGCCGCCGAGAGCCGCATCCGTGACACCGACATGGCCAGTGAGATGGTCGAGTACACCAAGAACCGGATCCTCAACCAGGCCGGCTCCGCGATGCTCGCCCAGGCTAACACCAGCACCCAGGGTGTCATGCAGCTTCTTGGCTAAGGAAACCGTTCAATTTCTATAGGGTAAAGAGAGACTTCTGGACGTCATCTCTCAAATTCCCTGCTGTTCCTGCCTTTTCGGCAGGGCAAGAATCCTTGGACGGGGGGGGTCGCGCCCCCTCCCCGCCTTTTTCTCGAAGTTTCGAGTCGGAGGCTCATATGGCTCTCGACATTTCCTCAATACAAGCCCAGCCCAAGGCCCTCCTAGAGATGGCCCGGCAGGCGTCCGCCTCACAAGAAAACCAGGCCAAGGCGGCCGCGGCCAGGAAACTGGAATCCCTGGCCAACGAGCTTACCCAGGCCGAGGCTATGACCTCACGCCGCCTCTCCTTCAGCTTCAACCAGAAGCTGGATGAGGTGGTCGTCAAGGTCATCGACTCGGACACCGATAAAGTGGTGAGGGAGATTCCAGCGGTGGAGCTCCAGCATGTCTACGAGCGGATCCGCGAGGTTGTCGGCATCCTCTTCGATCGCCAGGCATGAGGTAGCGGCCCTCCCTCGAGGGGCTCATGTCCGATTTCAGCATTCCCGGCACGGGGTCGAGCAAATACGGCACCGATAAACTCATAGAAGGCCTCATGAAGGTAGCCCGTGTCCCCAGGGACAGGGCGGCCAAGGAACTCAAGGCCTTCGAGGACCAGAAAAAGGTCTGGCTTGACCTCGGCCAAAAGCTCTCCAGCCTGCGGGAAGATGCCCGAAACCTCTACTCCTTCAAAAACCCCTTTTCAGCCCGGATCGCCAAGTCCGCCAACGAGGACGTGCTCACGGCCACCGCTACCCGGGAAGCCGTGGAGAGGACCTCCTCGGTCCTCGTGAAGCGGGTGGCCGCGGCGGACCGCTATCTCTCGGCCGACCTGGCCAAGGACTACAAGGTCGCCGCCGGGGACTACGGCTTTTCCGTGGGGGACAAGTCCTTTGAGCTCAGCTTTTCGGGAGGGAGTCTCCAGGAATTCGCGGACAGCCTGACCCGAAAGGGCAAGGACCTCTTGCGGGCCTCCGTCGTCTCCGTGACCCAGGACACCAAGGCCTTGGTTATCGAGTCCCTCAAGACCGGGGAAAAGAGCCACCTGGCCTTCAATG
>JAKPBN010000043.1 GCA_029778945.1 Spirochaetota bacterium | reverse complement strand
CTCTCCCAGGCGGGCCTCAGGGCGGCCTGGAGGTGGTGGAGGGACTCCGAGGGGAGCTCGGCTATCGCCTCCCCCCCATCGACGAGGAGGAAGCCGAAGTCCTTGAGGTTGATGAGGCCCTGGGAAGCCAGGATGGCTCCCACGGATCCCGCCAGGAAAGGCGCCGAGGGATCACCCTCGAGGACGGGCCCCTCGGCGGGGCTGGGAAGGGAGGCGACACAGGCCCGCAGTCCAAGGCCGGAGCCGAGGCGGGAAGCCTCCTCCGCGAGCTTGCCCGCCTGGGCGTCGTCGGGGAGGATGCAGAGGATCCGGGCCGCCGGGTCGGCCGAGGCGGCGAGCCACTGGAGGGCGGGAAGGAGGAAGACCGCCTCCCTGCCCCTGGCCATGGTGATGCGGGCACAGACGTTCTCTCCCTTGAGGGCGTGGGCCAGCATCTTTTCGTGGAAGGGCGCCTGGTCCCGCAGGGCCGGGGCGCCTTCGAGGAGGCGTTCATCGATGCCAAGTTCCTGGAAATTCATAGATGATCCTGTTCCATAGGAGAATAATGGGTCCGTTCATGCCGGACCGGTCTGGGTTTAGGTAGGGGTTGGAATATCCCTGGCTGGGGCCTCCACCTGCTTCCAGTGGGCCGCCCGCTTTACGGGGAGGCCGGGGGACCTCATAGGGTCCCTGCGCTTGCGCACAGGGGCCCATGATACTACGCCTATGGGGAAAGTCAAAAGCCCTTTCAAAAGCCTCGGGTTTTCAGGTATTTGGGCTTGTCCTGACCGTCTTTACATGGAGCTTGCCCTTGCCAGGAAGGACTCCCTCCTCTTTTCCGGCCTCGACAAAGCCCAGGCGCCGGAGGTAATGAAGCTGGGCCCGGGAGGCAGGACGGGCAAAAAACCGGGTTTCATCGCCCTTGGAGATATCCCTGGCGGCGGCCTCAAAGAAGTATTCGGCATTCTTGTAGTCCCTATAGGCCGGAACCGCATAGTCCAGGAGGATGTCGATTACCCCCTCGCCCCGGCGACGCCAGATCACAAGGGAGGTAGGGACGGTATCCCTCAGGATAAAGATCGCCTGGAAATCCGGGCTGGGATCTCCGGTAAAATCGGGGCTAAAGTGGGCAATATCGTCCTTATAGTAGGCAAGAAAGGCCTTGAGATACTCGGAATCCATGCCTTCCGCGGAGAAAGGCACATGGAGGAGGGAAAAGTGAAAGCGTTGGCTCCTCATCCGATAGAGGTACCAGGCGTCTATGCCTACAATAAAAACATTTACCAGAAAGACCGGCAGGGATTTGATGCCTAGGCCATAGAGGGCGAAAAGCAGGGATCCCCCCAGGTTGATCAGCCTCAGTCGCTTTAGGTTTTTCATCATGAGGGAGGCAGCGATCACAATGCTGGCAAGGGTCCCAAAAATCTCCAAGGCTGACATTTTCCCTCCAAGACAGACGCATTCCATGCCTTTTGGCTAGCAAAGCCGAGGCTATCCATAGTATAAATAATAGACGTTTTCTGAACCGAAGTCCAAAAAACTGTTCAACAACTACGGCGGCCGGCAAGAATCCGGCTTTTTGCCGGAAGGAGATAGACGAATGGCAGAGAAGAAGCGGATTCTCATCCTCGGTGGCGGCTACGGTGGGGTCTGGGCAGGGAAAATCTTGGAAAAGCATTTCCGGTCCCGGCCCGAGGTCGAGATCACCCTGGTGGATCGCCACCCCTACCACACCCTCATGACCGAGCTTCATGAGGTAGCCGGCTGGCGCTGTGAGCCCGAGTCGGTCCAGGTCAGCTTCAAGAAGATCTTCGGCGCCAAGCGAATCAACATCGTGGTCGACAATATCGAGAAGATCGATATGGAAGCCAAGATCGCCACCTCGTCCCGCAATTCCTATGCCTTCGACTACATCGTCGTGGGCTCCGGCGCCGAGCCTGAGTACTTTGGCATCTCGGGCATCCAGGAGAACTCCTTTACCCTCTGGTCCTTTGAGGACGCCATGAGGATCCGCCACCACCTCGAGCACTGCTTCGAGCTGGCGGCCCAGGAGACCGATCCCGCCCGGAAGAAGAAGCTCCTCACCTTCGTGGTGGCCGGCGCGGGCTTTACCGGCATCGAGATGATCGGCGAGCTCCTGGAGTACCGGGATCTCATGTGCCGGAAGCACTACATCGACCGCTCCGAGTCCCGGGTCATCGTGGTCGAGGCCATGCCCACCATCCTCCCCATGCTTTCGGACGACCTCAAGGCCGCCTCGGAGAAGTACCTCAGGAAGCATAACTGCGAGCTCATGATCGGCTGCCCGATTGTCGGCGCCGAGAAGGGCAAGGTCCTCCTCAAGGATAAGGATCCCCTCGAGACCGAGACCTTTATCTGGACCTGCGGCGTCAAGGGCACCAGCTTCGCCGGCTCCCTCCCCCTCCCGATGGGCAAGCGCAACCGCATCGAGGCCGACACCGAGATGAGGTCAACGAAGTATCCCTTCGTCTACCTCGTGGGCGACAACTCCGGCTACATGCATGACGGCAAGCCCGTCGCCCAGATCGTCGAGACCGCCCACTTCACCGCCGAGTGCGCGGCCAAGAACCTCATCGCCGACATAGACGGCGGGGAGCGCCACACCTTCAAGCCCAATTACCACGGCGTCATGGTGTGCATCGGCACCCACTACGGCGTGTCCAACGCGATGAACTGGAACACCAAGGGCTTTGTGGCCCTGGCGATCAAGCACATGATCAACGTGGTCTACCTCTTCCGCATCGCCGGCGTCAACCAGGTCTGGGAATACCTCAAGCATGAATTCCTGGACGCCAAGGGCCACCGCTCCCTCGTGGGCGGCCTCGCGGCCGGCAAGGTCCGCGGCTACTGGCCCCTCCTCCTCCGCATGTGGCTCGGCTTCATGTGGTTTGTCGAGGGCATGAACAAGATCAAGGAAGGCTGGCTCGACTTCTCCACCGGCGCCTCCAAGTCCGGCTGGCTCTTCTCCCCCGGAGTCAAGCAGGCCGGCCTCAAGGCCATAGCGGACGCTGCCTCGGCCGCCTCCGAGGCCGTCGCCGCGGCCCCTGCGGTCGACGCCGCCAGCGCCGCCTCGGCCGTGGCCGCCGCCGCACCCGCTGTCGACGCCGCCAGCGCCGCCTCGGCCGCCTACGCCGCGGCTCCCGCCGCGGTCGACGCCGCCTCCGCCGCCACTGCCGCGGCGACCTCCGCCGCCCCGGCCGCCGTCGCCAAGGCCACGGTCTTCCTCGACACCAGCAAGTCGATCATCGACCCGAACTCGGGCTTTGCCACCTGGTTCCGCCACCTTGTGATGGACGGCGTCATGGCCTACCTCCCCTACACCCTGATGCAGGTGATGGTCGTGGCCATGGAGTGCCTCATCGGACTCGCCCTCTTTGGCGGCCTCTTTACCTGGTGGGCCGCGGCCGCCTCGGTCGCCATGTGCCTCCTCTTCACCTTCAACGGCATGTTCATGTGGTCCCAGCTCTGGTTCCTCTTCGCCGGCATCCTGATGCTCGGCGGGGCCGGACGCTCCTTTGGCTGTGACACCTTTGTCGTGCCGGTCTTCAAGAAGTGGTGGAACGGGACGAAGTTCGCCAGGAAGTGGCACTTCTACGCCGACGATCCTTCGAAATAAGGCCCCGGGGCCTAAAAGGATCAAGAACGGCAACCCATGACTGATTTCTGGAATCACGACCCAAAGATGGCGGCGGCGCTCGAGGGCGTCGCCGCCCTTATGGCCGAGACTGTCAGGTCCTCCTCCTTCCCCCTCGGGGAGGAGGTGTCGGCCCTGGTCGAGTCGAACGGCAAGATGCTCAGGCCAGCCCTCCTCCTCATCGGGGCGGGCTTTGGCGCCAAGGCCCGGCAGGAGAGGCTCTACGCCCTTGCCGCGGCCGTGGAGCTCCTCCACGTATCCACCCTCATCCACGATGACGTGATCGACGAGGCCGAGCTCCGCCGGGGGGTCCCGACCCTCCACACCCGCCTCGGGACCAAGGAGGCCATCCTCGCCGGGGACTGGCTCTTCTCCCGCTGCTTTATGCTCGCCGCGGAATCCACGGACGCCTCCAACGCCGTCACCCTGGCCAGGGTGATCGCCGCCATCTGCTCCTCGGAGATCCGCCAGGACCTGGACAAGTGGAGCTATTCCACGGGCCTCCGGTCCTACCACCGCAAGATAGCCGGCAAGACCGCCGCCCTCTTTGGCCTAT
>JAKPBN010000366.1 GCA_029778945.1 Spirochaetota bacterium | reverse complement strand
TTCCTCCTCATAGTCGGCCTTGAGGAGGGGATGGGTCGGGGAAAAAAGGACACAGCAATCCTCATAGGGGAGGATGGAAGTCTCATAGCTTCCTATTTTTTTGGCCAAGAGGACCGTGTCTTCCTTGTCTGTCCCGATAAGGGGCCTAAAGACCGGCAGGTCCGTATAGGAGCCGGTAAAGCGTAAATTTTCCGCGGTCTGGCTGGCCACTTGGCCCAGGCTCTCCCCGGTTACAAGGCTATTGGCCCCTACCCGGGCCGCTATGGCCGTGGCCACCTCCATCATAGCCGCCCGCATCACCAGGGTTGTCCTGTCCTCCCGGGCCCGCTTCTTGATCTCCTGCTGGACTTCCGTAAAGGACACGGTCCAGAGGGTAAGGCCCCCGGTGTAGCCCGCCACAATCTTGGCTAGGGCCACGACCTTGTCGTGGGCCTCCTGGGACGTATAGGGATAGGCATGGAAATAGAGGGCATCCAGGCCCAGGCCCCGGGAGGCCATGAGGTAGCCCGCCACCGGGGAGTCTATGCCCCCCGAGAGGAGGAGGAGGCCCCTGCCCTGGGAGCCCGAGGGTAGGCCCCGGGTGCCCTTGATGGTGTTTCCATAGACATAGGCCCGGTCCCGGATTTCCGCGTTGATCGTAAAGTCCGGATGATGGAGGTCTACTCGGCTCCCCTCGACGGCCCCAAGCACCTTGTCCCCTATCTCGGCGGAAAGCTCATAGGAGCCCAGGGGGAAGGACTTGTCCGAGCGCCTCGACTCGGCCTTGAATCTGATGAGGCCCTGGGCGGCGGCGTCCTTGGCCACAAGGATCGCGGCCTCAAAGACATCCTGCGGAGTCTTCCGGGTCCTGTAGGTCCGGGCAAAGCCATTGACCCCCGGGGTCCGGGCCAGGACGGCTTCGACCTCGGCCTCGTGGCCGGGCTTGGGCTCGATGAAGAAGCGGCCGGGCTTGTAGTCGATCTTGAGGACCCTGCCCTCGAGGCGGCGCTTGAGGCCTGACCTGAGCCTTTCCTCGAACTCCACCCGGTTGCCTATCTTGAGGAGGATTTCCCCGATCTTGACGAGATAGATGATATCCATGCTGCCCTTTATGTCCTGAATTGACGCCAGAGAGAGGATACCGTCTCCAGGAAGAGATCGATGTCCGCCACTGTGCTCGTAGGTCCAAAAGATATCCGTATTGAGGCCCGGCCCAGCTCCTCGGCCAGGCCCATCGCCTCGAGGACTCGCCGGCCTTTTTTGCCCTGGTTGGCCGAGCAGGCCGAGCCGGTGGAAACCGCGATGTCCTTGTCCGAGAGGGCCCGGGCCAAAACTTCCCCGGAGAGGCCGGGAAAGGCCGCCGAGACTATCCAGGGGGAATAGCGCCCATCCCCGGCCTGCCTATCCAGGGGGAGGGGGAGGGCGCCCATCGCGCCAAGGCCACCGATCAGGCGGGCCTCAAGGCTCCGAGCTAAGGCTAGCCTTGCCCCAAGGCCTGCCGTGGCGGCCTCTGCGGCGGCCGCAAAGGCCACGGCGCCCTGGAGGTTTTCCGTGCCCGGCCTTAGGCCATTTTCCTGGCCGCCTCCCAGGACAAGGGGCTCGAGCTTTGCCCTGAGCCAGAGGGCTCCCACTCCGCGGGGGCCCTGGATCTTGTGGGAGGAAAAGGCCGCCGAGGCCAGGCCAAGCCTCGCCGGGTCAAAGTCAATCTTGCCCAAGGCCTGGACGGCATCGCTGTGGAGGGGCGGAGCCTCCCGGCGGCCCAGGGAAGCCGAGGCTCTCTGGATTGCCCCGGAGATATCCCCCAGGGGCTGGACGGCCCCGGTCTCATTGTTGACCGCCATCACCGCCACGAGGCCCGTATCCTTGCGCAGGGCCGCCCCGATATCCTCGGGCCTAAGCCGCCCATCGGGCTGGGGGTCCACAAAGCTTACCGGTATGCCCAGGCTCTGGAGGAGGAGGACCTCTTCATGGATAGCCGCATGCTCTATCGAGGTGGTGACCAGGTGGGGAGGGGCCGAGGCGCGGGTATCCTTGCGCCGCAGCAGGGCGAGGAGGACGAGGGCATCGGCCTCGGAGCCGCCGCTTGTAAGCACAAGCCCAGCCTCGCCCTGCCTGCCCCCGAGGGCAGCGAGGAGCCTGGCCCTGGCGGCCCCCAGGCTGGCCTTGGCCCTAGTCCCAAGGCTATGGCGGCTCGAGGGGTTGCCGTATTCCTCAAGGGCCTGGGCAAGCCCGGCCTCGAGAAAGGCGCGCTCCGGAGGGCTTGTGCTCGCCCAGTCTAGGTAGGTCATCGAGGGAGGATACTACCCGCCCACGGCCGAGGGCCTCAAGTCCCCGGGGAGAAGCGCCTGTCCTTGATCCCCTGGGGGGCCTTGCCCGAGGCGGCAAAGGCCTTGGAAAAATAGAGGGCGCAGTAGCAGTGGCCCGAGTCCCGGATGTCGTCCCAGGAGTACTTGCAAGGGCAGATGAGGTCCTCGTCCGCGGCCCGGGAGCCCTCGCTGTCCCTGCAGGGGCACAGATAGTAGCCGTAGCGGTTCCAGTTGGTGGTCAGGCCCTCGGTGAGGATGTCCGTAAAGGCCGCCTCGGGATTGACCACCCAGCCTTGCTTTTTCGCGACCATGCCGGCGAAGATCCGGGTCTGGTCCTGGGATTTGTCCGCCATGGCCCTAGGCCTTGATGCCGAGGCTGAGCTTCCAGTCCGGCTCTATAAAGCCCACTAGGTGGGCCTTGCTGTCGATCGTGGCAAAGGGGAAGGCCACATCCTCCTTGTAGGTTTCCTTGAGGATGCGCTTGACCTCGGTCTTCTTGTCCAGGGGGATCTTGTCCATATAGATATAGCGGTAGGCATAGCCCCTATCGTTCAGGAAGGTCATGGCGCGCTTGCAGAAGCCGCAGGTGGATAGGGCAAAGACCACGATGTCATGGTCCTTCTGGGCTCCATCGACCCGGATGTATTCAAGGGTATCGAGCATGGTCAACCTCCCCCCGGAAAGCCTCAGGCCCCAGGTTGCTTCAATAATAGCGCCAAACTCAGGCCCGGGGCAATGTCGGTCCCGGACCAGCCTTGAGGGCCCCGATCCGACCCAGGTAGGGAGCCATGTCGAATTTCCTCTCCAGGCCCGAGGCCATCATGCAGCGGACTGTCCCGTAGATGGGCCTTCCTGCCCAGGGCCGGTCATGCTTGCCAAAGCACCAGGCCACGCCCGCGTATCCATTGGGGTCCCGCCCATCCAGGGCATAGGCGTCGTTGAGCCAGAGGGCTGTCCTAAAGGCCTCGGCCGGGCTGGCCGACCATTCGAGGATCTTCTTCCC
>JAKPBN010000365.1 GCA_029778945.1 Spirochaetota bacterium | reverse complement strand
CTCGACGCCGGCGCCTTGGCCGACTACGGCTACACCCAGGGAGTCTTCCTGCCCTCGCCCGGCTACTTGCGGGTGACGGTGTCCCCGGCCAGGGCCAGGGTCGAGTACCTCAGAAGCGCCGACGGTGTCGTCGCCCAGTCCTACGACCTGGCCCCTGCCCCGCGGAATGAGACACGATGAGCGAAACCATCCTATACGCCGACGATGAGCCTAAGTACCTGCGCCTGGTGAGGCTCTTCCTCGAGGGGGCCGGCTACGAGGTCGCGACGGCCGGGGACGGGCTTGCCGCCCTGGAGACCCTGGGCAAGAGACCTGACATCGACCTCGTGATCCTCGATGTCCTGATGCCCCGAATGGATGGCTACGCCGCCTGCAAGGCCATCAGGGCCTTCTCCAAGGTGCCCATCCTCATGCTGACGGCCCTGGGGGACGAGGCCCATGAGATCCGGGGCATGGATGGAGGGGCCGACGACTACCTGGGCAAGCCCTTCTCCCGGGATCTCCTTTGCGCCAGGGTTCGGGCCCTCCTGCGCCGCTCCCGGGCCGAGGAGGCCGGCCACTTATCCGGGGGAGGCATCACCCTGGACCTGGCGAGAAGGGAAGTCCTCTCCGCCGGAAAGCCCGTGGCCCTCGGCCTCAGGGAATTCGAGCTCCTGCGCCTCCTCATGGCCAGCGCCGGCGCGGTCTGTCCCAGGCAGAGGATCCTGGACAGGGTCTGGGGCTGGGGCTACGAGGGCGATCCCCGGACCCTGGATACTCACATAAAGTCCCTGCGCCAGAAGCTCGGCGAGGAGGGGAGGCGGATCGTGACCTGCCGGGGCGTGGGCTATTCCTTCGATGGAGGCGCCGAATGAAGACCATCAGGGCAAGCCTTGGCCTTGGGGCCGGCCTCCTCTTCGCGGGGGGCCTAGGCATCCTCGTGGCGGCCAACGGCCTCCTCCTCGAGCCCTACTACGCCGCCCAGACGAGGGGGGCCTTCAAGGCCATAGCCGAGGCCGTGGCCAGGCTGCCCGCCCAGGGGGATGGCCGGCTCGAGGCGGCCAAGGTCCTCGCGGCGGGCACGCCCTTTAGGATCGTCCTCGCGGACAGGTCAGGCACGGTGCGGCTATCCTCGGCCCCGGAGTTCCAGCCGGGCCAATCCTTCCCCCTCCCCCGGGAGGAGGCCGACTTCCTCGCGGCCCACATTTCCCGCCTCGAGGCCGGACGGGAGTACTTCGGCATCCTCAATTCCCCGCCCCCGGGCCAGTCCGTGCTTCACCTCATGTCCAGCCTTGGGGACGGTGACTTCCTCGTGGTCACCCAGCCCTTGGAGAATTTCCGGAGAAGCATCAGGGCGGCGGCCACCTTCACCCTCCTCATGGGCTTCCTCATCCTCATCCTCGAATCCGCCCTTGTCCTCCTCCTCTCCGGAAGGATGACCAGGCCTATTCTCGAGCTCGCCAAGGTCGCCCAACGCGTCGCCGCGGCTGACCTGGGCGCCCGCTGGGAGGGCCACCGGGAGGACGAGCTCGGGATCCTGGGCGAAAGCCTCAACGCCATGACGGCGGCCCTGGCCCGGAGCATCGCCGGGCTGACCTCGGCCAACGACGGCCTTGCCCGGCAAGTCAGGGCCCAGGAGGATTTCATGGCCGGGGCCTCCCATGAGCTCAAGACTCCGGTAGGCCTCATGCGGGGCTATGCTGAGGCCATCCAGCTTGGCTTGTATTCCTCCGAGGAGGAGAGGGTGGAGCTGGCCGGGGTGATCGTCAAGGAGGCCGACCATCTCGACCGCCTCGTCAGGGACCTGTCCAGCATCGCCGCCGTGGGGGCAGGGCCCCGGTCCCTCTATCTGGCTGAGCTCAAACTCGAGGGCCTCCTCGAGGAGACAGTCTCTCGCTTCGCCTTGGAGGCCAAGGCCCGAGGCCTTGCCCTTGTCCTGGAAGCCGAGGGGCCAGCCCTGGTCAGCGCCGATCCAGACAGGATCCTCCAGGTCCTGGACAACCTCATATCCAACGCCCTCCGCCACTGCCCCAAGGGCGGTACGATAGCGCTCAGGCTTAAGGAGCTCCCCATGGCCTGGAGGATCGAGGTTGAGAACTCCGGATCCTCCGTGGAGGAAGCCCACCTGGCCAGGCTTTTCGAGCCCTTCTACCGGGTAGACCCATCCCGCTCCCAGGGCTCAGGCGGCTCGGGCCTCGGCCTGGCCCTGGTCAGAGCCGTCCTCGAAGCCCACAATGGCTCCTGTGGGGCCGCCAACACCGAGGGCGGCTTCCTGGCCTGGGCCGAGCTGCCTCGGCCCAACCTTGCATCCTAGCCCACGAGCCTTCCCACGAGCCTCTTGATGAGGGGCTGGAAGATGAGGATCAGGGGGAAGGCCGCTAGGGCCGCTATTCCCCAGGTCCGCATCCAGGCCCCTAGGAGGTGGTCGGAAAAGCCCAGGTTCACGAGGCTCACCACCAGGGTCATGAAAAACGGAAGGATGATGGCCATCAAGAACGCGGAAAACAGGCCGGCATGGCGCTTGTCTATCTTCATACAAGATTCCTTTGGCCTAGGCGAAGAGAAAGCCCAAGGCATTGAATGTATATCCAATTATTATAATACCTGCGGCTACAATGGCTATAAAGGCCCCTAGGAGGCGCGGCTTGACCACCTTCTTGAGCATGATCATCGAGGGGAGGGACAAAGCGGTGACCGCCATCATGAAGGCCAGGATGGTCCCGGTCCCGACGCCCTTGGCGTGGAGGGCCTCGGCTATGGGGATGGTCCCAAAGATGTCCGCGTACATGGGGATGCCCAAGGCGGTCGCGATGAGGACGGAAAAGGGATTCCCCTGGCCCAGGACAGCCTGGACCCATCCAGCCGGGATCCAGTTATGGATCAAGGCCCCAATGCCCACGCCGGCGACCACATAGGGCCAGACCCGCCCCACGGTCTCGAGGGCCTGCTCCCTCGCGTAGGCCAGGCGCTCCGCGACCGTGGTGTCCGGGTCCTCCAGGTCCACGGCCCCCGCGGGGGCTTTGAAGCGCACAACCTGCTTTTCCATGCCCAGCCTGTCGATCAGGGTGCCGCCCGCGACGGCCAGGACCAGGCCCACGAGGACATAGGACAGGGCAAAGGGCGCCCCAAAGACGCTCATGAGGAGGACGAGGGCACCCAGGTCCACGAGGGGGGAGGAGATGAGGAAGGAGAAGGTCACGCCCACGGGTAGGCCGGCGTTGGTAAAGCCTATGAAAATGGGTATGGAGGAGCAGGAGCAGAAGGGAGTGAGGGTCCCCAGGAGGGCGCTCACGACATTGGCGCCTAGGCCGGAAAAGCGCCCTAGGATCCTCTTGGTCCGCTCCGGGGGGAAGTGGCTCTGGATATAGGAGATCCCAAATATGAGGACCGAAAGGAGGACGAGGATCTTCACGAGGTCATAGAGGAAGAACTGCAGGCTTCCCCCCAGCCTGCCTGAGAGGTCAAGGCCTAGGGCCACGAGGAGGCGGCCGATCAGGCTGTTGAGCCAGGCCATGCCCAGGACCTGGGCCTGGAAAAAGCCCCAGGCCGAGCCCAGGCTAGAGAGCATGGAACTTCCCGCCCTTCAGGTAGGAGGCCACCTGCTCGGCCGTGAGGACCCGGCCCGAACTCTTGACCACCCCGTCTATGGCCAGGGCCGGGGTGCTCATCACCCCCATGGCCACTATGGTCTCGATGTCGCTGATCTTCACGACCTCGGCCTCGATGCCCAGGCTGGCCACGGCCTCCCGGGCGTGCTCCTCGAGGATCTTGCACTTTGCGCAGCCTGAACCAAGGATCTGGACTTTCATGCTAACCTCCGCTGAAAGGTCTTCTCAAGCCGCAAGGCCAGTTTCACAAGGCCGAGCATCACCGGCACCTCCACGAGGGGGCCGATCACAGCCGTAAAGGCCTGGCCCGAGCCGATCCCAAAGACCGCCACGGCCACCGCTATGGCCAACTCGAAATTATTGCTCGCCGCCGTAAAGGACAGGGTCACGGTCCGCTTGTAGTCCGCCCCAAAGGCCCGGGCCAGGGCCCAGGAGACAAGGAACATGGCCACAAAGTAGATGAGGAGGGGCGCCGCGATCCTTAGGACATCCAGGGGCAGGGCCAGGATCTTCTCGCCCTTGAGGGAAAACATCACAAAGATCGTGAACAGCAAGGCCGAGAGGGTGAGTGGCGAGATCCTGGGAAGGTAGGTCCCCCGGTACCAGGCCTCGCCCTTGGCCCGGCGGAGAAAGATCCAGGACAGGAAGCCCGCCGCAAAGGGGATGCCTAGGAAGATGCCCACGCTCTTGGCTATCTCCCCAATGCCCACATGGACCACGCTACCCGCCAGGCCAAAGAGGGGGGGCAGGAGGGTGACAAAGATCCAGGCGTAGAGGGCATAGAAGAGGACCTGGAAGATGGAGTTGAAGGCCACGAGGCCGGCGCAATATTCCCCATCGCCCTTGGCCAGGTCGTTCCAGACAATGACCATGGCTATACAGCGCGCGAGGCCTATCATGATGAGGCCGACCATGTACTCGGGCTTGTCTCTCAGGAAGGCAAAGGCCAGGCCCGTCATCAGGATGGGGCCTATGATCCAGTTCTGCGCCAGGGAAAGAGTGAGGATCTTCCTGTCCCGGAACACATCCCGCAGCTCGTCATAGCGCACCTTGGCCAGGGGCGGGTACATCATCAGGATCAGGCCCAGGGCTATGGGGATGTTCGTGGTGCCCACGGAGAGCCGGTCCCAGAAGCCCGCCACTCCCGGGATCAAGGCCCCAAGGCCAACCCCGATGGCCATGGCCAGGAAGATCCAAAGGGTCAGCCAGCGGTCGAGAAAGGAGAGTCGCCTAGTCACGTTATCTGGCATCGTTAGCTCCCTGGCTTGGGCTTATCAAGGGCGAGCAGCCCTTGTCGAGGATGCAGTCTATGGACTCCAGGATGCAGGGTGTCTCCAGGCGGTAGATCCGCCGTTGGGCCTCCCCGGTATAGGACAGGATCCCCGCCTCCCGGAGGGCGGCCAGGTGCTTGGAGATGTTGGTCCTCTCCATCGAGCAGGGGCAGTCGAGGCCCGCGAGGATCTCCACGAGCTCGCCTGCGGATTTTTCCCCCTCCGCCAGGGCGCAGATGAGGGCAACCCGGGCGGGGCTTCCCAGGAGGGCGAAAAGCTGGGCCTGGCGGCTGATCCGCCCGGGGTCGAGGCGTGTGCTCTGTATGTGAGTCATCATTCACATACTAGCCTTTCCCTGGGGCTGCGTCAACTGCAGGCCAGGGACGGTGCAATATCAACATCATGTTGACTTTGCCGGGGACCCTATATATTATCGACACCATGTTGATATCAAGAGCTACCCTAGGACGGACCGGGCTTTTTCTACTCCTGGCCGCCACCAGTCTCTCGGCCTGCGCAGCCCCGCCGGCGGGAGTGCCGCCCATCCAGCCAAGCCAGGTCCTGGCAGTGCCAGCCAACCTGCGAAATTTCCGCTATGGAGAGGTCATACCGGTCTACCGGGAAGGCCTGAAGCTCCATGGCGAGGTCTACAACACGATGGGCCTCAATGACTGTCCCGCCGAAGCCTGGGCCCGCCTTGACGCCAAGGCCCTGGCCAAGGCCTATGGGGCTGTCGCTGTCAGGCTCAACGGGCCAAGGTACTGGGTCCTGGACAGCATTGTGGCCGGGGGCAGCACGGTGACCGGAGGCTATGCCGACTTTGGCGGCATCCAGATGAGGCGCCTCGCCCGGGTAGACCTCAGGCTCAGGCAGCTTTTCACGGGCAAGGCCTCCTATACCCCGAGCGGTGTAGTCCGCACCACTGACTACACCTACCTCGCGGGGGGTATGGTCTATGAGCTCATCTCCCCCAAGGGCGAAGTCTGGCGCATGCAGTCCTATTCCCAGACCGTCGACCGCAGCCAGACCATCGCCGACCTTTCGACCCTTGGCGCTAGGCTGGGCCTGCCCAAGGGCTGGGCCTACCGGACCCGCATCCTCGATTCCAATTCGGTGCTGAGGGCCGAGGGACTTGCCTGGGTCCTTCAGGACGAGCTCGAGAATTCCTACCAGAAGATCGACTGACCCGGCCTAAAAGGCCAGCCTATTCCCAGCCCTCCCTGTAAAGGAACCGATGCATGAGAAGAGGAAAGATCCTGATAATTGTCACGGTAGTCGCCCTGGCCCTTGGGGCCGGCGCCGCCAGCTTGCCGGCCATCCTGCGGGCCGCCGGCCTCCACCCCCGCTATGCCGGCGCCACCTACCGCCTCCCGGGCAAACGGGCCCTGATAATAACGACAAGCCACGCCATCCTCGGGGCCACCGGCAAGAGGACCGGGGTCTACGCCTCGGAGATGACAGTTCCCTACTATGAATTCCTCGACGCGGGCATAGCCGTGGATGTGGCGAGCATCCAGGGAGGATCCATCCCCGTCGAGCCTAAGTCCCTCCGCTGGCCCCTGGCCACGCCTGCGGACCGGCGCTTTATGGCCGATCCCTCCTCCAGGGCCAAGCTCGCCTCCTCGGCCAGGATCGACGACGTAGACTTCGCCTCCTATGACATCATCTACCTTGCCGGCGGCTGGGGCGCCTCCTGGGACCTCGGCACCTCCGAGGTGCTTGGGCGCAAGATAAGCGAGGCTTGGGCCAGGGGCACACTCTTAGGCTCGGTCTGCCACGGGGCCCTTGGCTTCCTCAAGGCGGTCGATGCCGCCGGAGTGCCCCTTGTGAAAGGCAGGCCCCTGACTGCCGTCACGGACAAGCAGGTGCGCGAACTCGGCATCGAGATAACGCCCATGCACCCTGAGACCGAGCTCAGGAAGGCCGGGGCCCTCTTCGAGAGCGCCACTGCCTTTAGGGATATCCTGGCCAACCACATCGTGGTGGACGGCAATCTTGTCACGGGCCAGAACCAGAACGCCGGGGCCGAGGTCGCCCAGGACCTGATGCTGCTCCTCTCCCGCAAGGCGAACGCCCAATGAGGGAGGCTAGGCTCCCCCGGCCCTGGGTCCTCGGCCTTGGCGCGGCCTGCCTCGTCGGGGCAGCCTGCCTCGCGGCCTTTGCCTGGAAGCCGGCGGTGCTGGCCGCGATGATGGCGGAATTCCGCAGCCACCAGACCCCCTCTGCCCTGGCCTTTCCCGAGGGCCTCAACGTGGTCCTCATAGGCACAGGCTCACCCATGGGGGACAAGGCCAGGGTGGGCGCCTGCCTCGCCGTGGTCGCGGGGAAGCACACCTTCATTGTCGACGCCGGGGAGGGGGCCAACCGCAACATCCAACTCGCCCGGCTCCCGACCAAGCCCGACGCCCTCCTCCTCACGCACTTCCACTCGGACCACATCGCGAGCCTCGGGGACATAGCCCTAGGCCACTGGTCGAGGAACAGGTCCACCGACCCCCTCCTCGTGATCGGCCCGGCTGGCGTGGAGAGCGTCGTCCGGGGCTTTAACGAGGCCTACAGCCTCGATGACGGCTATCGCGTCGAGCACCACGGGGCTGACTGGATGCCCCCCTCGGGGGCGGGGAGTGTTGCGAGGACCGTGGAGCTAGGCCTTGAGCCCGACGCCTCTGCCGTGGTCTACAATGAGGACGGCCTCAGGGTGACGATGTTCCGGGTCGACCATGGCCCGGTAAAGCCCGCCGTGGGCTACCGCTTCGACTATCGGGGAAGGTCGGTGGCCATGAGCGGGGACACGGCCTATACGGAGTCAATTGTCAAGAACGCCCGCGGGGTGGACATCCTCCTCAACGAGGCCCTCAGCGGACCCATGGTGTCCGTCATCGAGGCCTACGCCGCGAACCCCTCGACCGCCAAGATCGCCCATGACATCCCGGGCTACCATTCCTCCCCGGAGGACGCGGCCAGGATGGCCGCCGGGGCCGGGGCCGGCATGCTCGCCCTCTACCACATCATCCCGCCCACCGCGAGTCCCCTCCTGTATCCCATCTTTCTCGGGGATGCGGGGCGCTTCTTCCACCGCCAGATCAGCCTTGGCGCCGATGGCATGATGTTTAGCCTGGCCCCGGACTCCAAGCGGGTCCGCCAGACCCGCAGATTCTGAGAGCCCAAGGAGACAGCCCGTGAAAAAAGCCTATATCCCTGCCCTGTCCATTGTCCTCGGCCTCATGGGCCTGGCCTTCCTCGCCGCCCCGGGCACCTGGCTTGGCGGCCTTGGAGTCCAGGTCAGCGACCCTTCCGTGATGAGCGTGATCCGGAGCGCGGGAGGCCTCTACCTCGGCCTCGTGGCCTTCCTCCTCCTCGCCTCGAGGAGGGCTGAGGGTGCCGGCCTCTCCATCCTGGCGGCAGTTCTCGCGATGGGCGGCCTTCTCGCAGGCAGGCTGGTCGGCCTGGCTACCGAAGGCATGCCCGATCGGGCTATCCTAGTCTCGGGAATAGTCGAGCTCGGCTTTGGCCTCTGGGGCCTGGCAATCCTCAGGAAAGCCGGCCCCGGCCCGGCCTAGAAAGGAAGCTTGCATGGCAAGGCTCACAAACCTGACCGACCGCGGCCGGGAGACCCAGGTCCAGCTCCGGGACGTCCTCATGGCCCTCATCCTAGAGAAGGGCTACGACCGTGTGTCCATCAAGGACATCACCGAGCGTGCCCAGGTTGACCGCTCCACCTTCTATCTGCATTTCCGGGACAAGGATGACCTTTTCGTGAAAAGCCAGCGCTGGATGGTGGACGAACTCTTGGCCCTCCGCTCCCAGGGCCGGGGCCCCTACCCGGGGATCACCGTCACCTTTGAGCACATGGCCCGTAACCCCCGGCTCTACCTCGCGATATGGCAGGCCGAGGGCCTTGCCTCCCACGCGGGAAGCTTCGAGGACTACATCGCCACCACCCTGGCTGGGGTCCTCGAGGGCATGCTCAGGGAGAGGGGGATCGGGGCCGAGGGCCTCCTGGAGCCACTTTCGCGCTACCTGGCGGGGGCCCTCAGGAGCCTCGCCCGCTGGTGGCTGGAGACGGGCATGGCCACGAGCCCGGCCGAGATGGCAGGGCTCTTTGTGCGCCTGGCCGCAGGCGGCCTGGAATCCCTGGCTCCCGGACCGGGACCCGGGGCAATAGCCTAAAGGGCCGGGCCTAGTAGCGGGGCCTAGCGGGGCATGGAATCGAGGCCCCCGGCGTTGACCACCTCGGCAAACCCGGCCTTCTTGAGTAGCTTGGCCGCCTGGGCCGAGCGGGCCCCGGAGGCGCAATACACCACGATAGCCCTGTCCTTGGGCAGGTCGCCCAGGCGCGAAGCCAGGCTATCCAGGGGAATATTCCTGGCCTTCGGGTAGGAGCCCGAGGAGAATTCCCCCGGAGTCCTGACGTCGAGCACCAGGGCTCCCGCCGCCAGCTTGGCCTGGACTAGGCTGGCCGGGGCCTTGCGCTGGCTCAGACTGCGGTAGAGAAGAAAGGCTAGGACGAGGGCTCCAGCGACTATAAGATTATTGTTGTCCACGGGTTCTCCTTGGAAAAACTTGTCTATCTCAAGGATAGGCCGAAACCGAGGGGCTTTCTGTGACCCTTGGCACAAAGGCCCGCGCCTAGGAATGCTCGCGCAGCCCCCACAGGCCCCCAGCAGAGCCACACGCGTCAGAAAGCATGTCCACCTTGGTTTAACCTCGCCCCGGACATTAAAGGCATTGTGGCGCGGCGGGTGGCGCAGGCGGACGGGGACCCGAGCGCAGCGAGCCGGCCCCCGCCCGCCGGCGCCAGGCCCCGCTCCAGAAAGCATTAAAAAGGCCCGAGCGGGTAAAAACAAAGAACCCATCCTTTCGGATGGGTTCCTAAAGTCGTGGGCGATACAAGAGTCGAACTTGTGACCCCCAGCGTGTCATACTGGTGCTCTAGCCAACTGAGCTAATCGCCCATTCAAGGGATCCGCCATAGGCGGGACACGTTGCGGGGGCTTTTATACCCTGGAGGCCAGCTTCCTGTCAAGGACTCTAGCTGCGCTCCCGGATAGCTACGTTTATCTCGATCTTGCCCTGGGCGGTCTCCATAGGGACGATGAGGGCCTCGACCTCGGCGTCGGAGATCTCCATGTTCTCCCCGGTGAAGATGGCCGGGGGCGTGAGGTCAAAGCGGAAGCCCAGGTCGTGGAGCTTGGTGACCGCCTGGGCGGTGATCATGTTGGCCAGCTCGGTGATCGTCGCCTTGACCAGGTCGTCAAAGTTGGGCAACTCCTCGCCGTTCATCACCGAGGCGATCTTGAGGGCCGTGGGCTTGTCCATGTCAAAGAGGACCCGGCCCTCCACATCCCCCGCAAGGCCGACGATGGCGGCCACGCCCATGACGGGCATGGACGTGGACTTGAGGTAGAGCTCGCCCCGGCGCACATCGGCGTTGAGGACTTCCTTGAGGACGTTAAAGGCAGCCTCGACAAAGGGGTTGATGTATTCGACTCTCATGGTACTCTCCTCGATCTTAGTGCCGTCACCGGCTTTCAGGATTCCTTGCGGAAGGCCGGTACGGCCTCCGAGCCAGCGTTACTCCAGCCTTCCCCTGGCCTTTCATTGACCCCGAGGTAGAGCAGGCCGGAGGGTTTCATCTTCTCATAGAAATCGTCGAGCATCCGCTTCTGGTCCGCCGGGGCCATGAGGGAAAGCATATCCCTGCAGAGGATGAAGTCGAGGGGCGGAAGCGGATTTGGGTTGAGGGCATCGTGGAATTCGAAGAATACCGAGTCCTTGACCGCCTGGTTGAAGGAGAGGCCGTTCCGCCCGGAGACCATAAACTCGGCGTAGAAGTCGGGAATGTTCTCCGGGAAGACCATGTTGGGGGCCATGGAGATGGCCAGGAGGTCGGAATCGTTGGCCCAGACCTTGATCCGGGTCTCCGGATAGCGCCGCCTGAGGATGCAGGCCAGGGCCCAGGTCTCAAAGCCCTTGCCGCAGCCGGGGTTCCAGATATTGAGGCTCTTGGCGTCCGTGTCCGGGAGGGTATCCAGGAAGGCCTGGATATAGTCGTCCTCCCAGAGCCGGCCGGTGCCGGGGGAGAAGAAGGGCCGGACGAAGTCCTCGGCGTCCGAGGCCTCGTGGAGCTGGAGGTCCTTCCCGGATTTTTCCCGCTTCCATTCGGCGAAGCGCTCCTCAAACCAGGCCTCGTTGAGGGAGGAGACATAGAAGGTCCGGAAGGAGGCCAGGGTCTCCCGGATAAAGGACGAGGCCACATCGGCCCCCGCTGCCTTTACCTCGGCGGTCGCCGCGTTGGCGCGGCTGTCCGCCCGGATGCCCCGGGCCGTCTCGATGGCCGTGGTCTCCTCCTCCTTGGCGGGGGCGAAGATCCTGGCCACGTCGAGGATGATGTAGAGCTTGCCGGAATTCTCGACAATGCCCTTGATGTACTTGACGTTGATGTCCCCGAAGATGGGATGGGGGGGCTGGATGGACTGGCTCGAGATGCCCACGACCTTGTCGATCCCGTCCACGATCACCCCGAAGACATGCTCGTCCACCCGCAGGATGAGGAGGCTCTCGAGGGACTCCTCCTCCTTGCGCTCCGCCGGAAGGTGGAAGAAGATGCGCAGGTCGATCACGGAAGTGATCTCGCCCCGGAGGTTGTAGACCCCCCGGACAAAGGGGGCGGCGTTGGGCACATAGGTGAAGCGGCTCGCCTTGGCGATCTCCTTCACGCTCATGATGTCGACCCCGTATTCCTTCCCCGCCAGGGAGAAGGTCACCATCTTGAAGTCCACTTTCTCGTTCCGGTCCTTGGCGGCGTTGGCCGCCTTGACGGCCGTGGCCGCCGCGGAACCGCTCTCTAGCTGTGCGGGCATAGCCTGCTCCTCGCGTATGTCATCAGCGGATGGTCGACTCGAGGCGGCGCCGCTCCTCGAGCTCCCGTTTCAGGCCCAGCTCGAGGAGCTGGCTCACGTCGATAATGAGGCAGACCGAGCCATCGCCCAGGATCGAGGCCCCGGCTATGCCCGGGGAGACCGTGAACTGGTCGCGCAAGGGCTTGATGACCACGTCCTCCTCCCCGATCAGGGAGTCGACCATGAGGCCCACCCGCTTTTCCGCGGTGCCCACGATGACCACAAAGCAATGCTCCCTCTGCTCGTCCGTCTGGATCCGGAAGAGGCGATTGAGGCGGAGAAGGGCCACCACATCGTTGCGGATGTTGAAGACCTCGTAGTTGTCGATCATCCTGATGTCCGCGGGCTTGATCCGGTGGCTCTCGATGACGCTCGTGATGGGGATGGAGTAGATCTCCTTGCCCACCCGGACGAGGAGGCCCTGGATGATGGCCAGGGTGAGGGGGAGCTTGATCGTGAAGCGCGAGCCCTTGCCCTTCTGGCTGTTGACGGAGACCGTGCCGTTGAGCTTCTCGATCTGGCGCCTGACCACGTCGAGGCCCACGCCCCGGCCGGAGATGTTGGTGATGGTCTTGGCGGTGGAGAAGCCCGCGTCGAAGATCAGGTTGAAGGCCTCCACGTCCGTGAGGACCTTGGAGGGATGGATGAGGCCGCGCTCGATGGCCTTTTCCCGGATGGCCTCCACATCGATGCCCTTCCCGTCGTCCACGATCTCGATGATGATCATGTTGCCCTCGTTGGAGGCCTTGAGGAGGACGGTGCCCTCCTCGGGCTTCCCGGCGGCGAGGCGGACCTCGGGGGACTCGATGCCATGGTCGAGGGCGTTGCGCACCGAGTGCATGAGGGGGTCGAGGAGGTCCTCGATCACCGACTTGTCGAGCTCCGTGTCCTCGCCCTCGATCACGAGGTTGATCTTCTTGTTCAGGCTCTTGGACAGGTCCCGCACGAGGCGGGGGAAGCGGCTGAAGATCTGGCTGATGGGCACCATGCGGATGCGCATGACCCCTTCCTGGAGCTCCCCGGTTATGCGGCCCAGGTTCTGGGCGGTGGAGCGGAACTTGGCCACCTCGCCCTTGAGGTCCCCTTCAAAGCCGTCAAAGGCCTGGTAGAGGGAGCCGTACTTCTCCAGGACCTCCTTCTTGATCTCCTTGACCGACTTGCCCGCCTGGATGGCCGCGAGCTGGTCGGGGAGGTCGTCGAAGAGGTCCTTGAGGCCGTCCCGGAAGCGGCCCTGGGACTGGGAGAGCTGGCTGATCAGGTCGCCAAAGCGGGCGCTGATCTGGTTGAAGGTCGCCTTGTTGATGACGGTCTCTGAGATCTGGTTGAGGAGGTTGTCGATCCGCCGGCTGTCCACCCGCAGGATCGAGCCACCCTGGCCCGAGGACTTGCGGCCCTCGGCTTCCTTGGGATGGTCCTCCTCGTGGGCCTCCTGGACCTGGGCGGCGGCCTCGGCCTCGCGGTCGGCCTGGGCTTGGGGCGCCGCGGCCTGGGGCGCGGGGGCGCGCGGGGCCGGAGCGGGGGCTCGGGGGGCGACCTGGGCCTGGGGAGGCGCCTGGACCGGAGCGGCCTTGGGAGGGGCGCCGCCGGAGAGGTTGAGCTCCTCGACATCCACCGAGCTGACGACCTCGGGGATGGTGGACTTCTTTCTCAGGGCCTCGGCGTCCAGGGCCGTGGAGATAAAGTACTCGACCACCGGGTAGAAGGCGTCTTCGTAGAGCTTCTCGAAGTCCGGGACGGTCTTGAGGATAGTCCCGGCGTCCCGGAGGGCCGCGAAGGCATGGATGGCCGAGACAGTATTCATCACATTGTCTGGGTTAAAGGAGAGCTTGAGGCGGAAGACCCTGCGGTCCGGGCCTGCGGCTTCCTTGAGCTCGAGGATCTCGTACTCCGAGAGGCCGGCCAGGCCCCCCGAGGCGGCGGCTGGCTCTGGCGGGGCGGCCTTGGGCGCCGCGGCCTTGGCCGCGGGACTGGGCTTCCCGGTCAGGTTGGCCTTGATGGCGGCCAGGGTTTCCTTGACGGCGCTTATGTCGCCGTGGTAGGTCTCGCCGTTGGACTTGGCATCCAGCATGCCCTTTATCACGTCTATCGACGCCAGGAGGGCGTCGATGAGGGATTCGTCTGCCCGGGCCTTGCCCGAGCGGAGTCCATCAAGGACGTCCTCGACAAGGTGGGTAAACTGGGCCAAATCGGTCATCTCGACCGTGGCTGAACCGCCCTTGAGGGTGTGGGCCGCACGGAATATCTCGTCTATGGCGTCCCGGTTGCCCGGGTCGTTCTCCAGCACGAGAACATTCTGCTCGAGGGTCTCCACCTGGCTCGTCGCCTCGGCGAAAAAGTCCTTCAGGAGCTCCTCGTTATTCGGGTCGAGGTAGTCGCTCATCGTGCTTCCAGCATTATATAGTTGGGGCCCAGAGTCAAGGCCGCCCTGGAGCCTGGAATCCGGGCCCGGGAAGGGGAAGAGTCAAGCCCAGGCGCTTTCTCCTGCCCTTGGGGGCTTCCGGAGCCGATACTGATAAAAGATAATTCCACCGGGGCCGAGGATGCTTTCCCCCCTCGAAAGCGGTAGAATTTGCCCAGGAAGCGTCGCACCGAACCCTGTAGAGGAGCCTTTCCAGTCATGAAAGCACGCCCCTTCGCCCCCATCCTGGCCGTCCTCGCCCTTGTCCTGGCGGCTAGCCCTGTCTCTGCGGCCAACATAAATGTCGAGAGCCTCGAGCTCCTGAGCCATGGCAGCTTCGACGAGGCCACCGGCCGCTTTACGGTTTCCTCCCGGGTCTATTTTGACATGTCCTTCGAGGGGGGCGACAAATTCGCCGGCCTCCTCAGGATGGATTTCCTCTCCGGGGACATCCAGAAGGCCCTGGAGCTGGCCGGCTCGGACGCGACCAACCCGGCCGAGGTCCAGGACAAGATCAACAACCTGACCAGCATGGGCTTCAAGACCGCCGCGGTCACGGCCAAGCGCCTCTTTGGCACCGAACTTGAGGCGACCTATTTTGTGGGCTACCTGGACGCCTTCTGCTCGGGCAATGACTTTATGGGCCTCTTTGGCGCCGCCCCCTTTGGCACAAGCCTGGCCGGCCCCATGGCCTATCCCGCCGGAGTGGGCGGCAACGCCAAGCTCTATTACGAGGGCCTGGACGCGGTCTACGGAACGGGCCTCAAGCTGGGCCTGGCGGGGTCCAAGAAGGCCGTCTACGCCTACGCCTACCAGGACGCCGACCTGGGCTCGGGCCTCTGGACCGGGACTGTCCGGGGCCTCCTCGACACGGGACCCCTCAAGCTTGAAGGCTATGTCGGCGCCTCCACCGGGGGCGCCTTCGGCCTCTACAAGGCCGGCCTCCTCTTTGACTTTGCCCCCGGCTCGGTGGGTGAGTTCTTTGCCCAGGTGGGCATTCCCCGCTGGGACATCTCCCAGGCCCTGGGGGTGGACAACTTCTACTTCCTCTTTGAGCCCCGGGTCAACTTTGGCACCGGCTCCCTGGCCCTCACGGTCTTCTACCACCCGGCCTGGTATAGGCAAAACGCGACCTCCGAGGAAAATGCCCTGGATTTTGCCCTCAACCTGAAATTCGGCGATCTCTCCACCTCGGGCAGCCAGGGAGGCCTCAAGTCCCTCCTGGCCTTTAGACCCCTGGAGTCCGATCCCCTGGCCCTGGACATATCGCCCTATTACTCGGCCATAGCCTCGGGCCTCGAGTGGGATTTCAAGCTTGACCTGAGGGTCTTTCCCTCCCCAAGCGTCTGGTATGGGATGTTCAGGCCCTATGTGGGCGTGAGCACATCCTTCTAGGAGGAATGATGCGCCTTCCCATCCACTCCAGGGCCATCCTGGCCCTCGCGATCCTCCTCCTGGCCCTTGCCCCGGGCCTGGCCCTCGAGTTCGGCTTTGCCGGCTCGGTGGGCAACTATAACTTCCCCTGGACCCAGGTCGCCCCTACCCCGGGCACGGGACCCTTCCCGGCCACCAACTACGTCTGGGGGGGCTCGGCCTACCTGGGCCTGCCCATGGGGGAGGAGTCCACCCTCCGGCTCAGCTACGAGCTCGATCCCATCCTCCGTAGCGTGGCCATGGCCAAGGTCGAGTTCGAGCGGGGCATAGCCAAGGTTTCCGTAGGCCCCTTCTTTGGCCTCTTCAACTCCACGGCCAATCCCGTGAGTGTGGGCCTCTCCACCCAGGTGCGCTTCCAGTGGCCCGGCCTGGCCTATGTCTCGGTCCGCTCGGACGGGGCCATGGCCATAGGCCTCCTCGCGGACGCCCTGGGCGCCGAGCCCCAGGCCAGGGCCGAGATAGCCGCGGGCTTTTACTCAAAGAACGCGATCATCTCCGGCCTGGTCTCGGCCTCGAGCTACAGCGAGACCCTCTCGGGGGGCCTCGTGGTCACCGATGCCCTCTCGAGCTACCTCCTCACCCTCGACCTCTTCAAGAAGAACGTGCCCTATACCCTCCTCGCCTCCGTGGGCTACGAGCTCAGGTCCAAGTACTTCGAGGCAAGCGGAAAGACCGAGGCCCTGGGCAGCCTGGTGCTGGGCGCCAAGGCCACGGCGGAGATAGTGCCGGGCGTCAGGATCTCCTCGAATTTCCGCTCCTCGGTCTTTGTCTTCGGCCTGGATAGCCTCTCAGGCAGGAGCCCGGACTCGAACGACTTCTTCTTTTCCGTCGACCTGGGCCTAGCCTTTGACACCAAGGCCCTGGACAAGTTTATCAAGTCCCGGGGACCCGTGGAAAAGCCCGAGCCCCCTGCGGCCTCCTCGGAATCCCCGCCCTCGGACGCCCCTGTGCCGCCTCCCATAGAGGCCCCGACCTCGGGTTAGGGCTTGCGCCTCCTCTCCCTGCGGTCCTCCAGCCTCGACCCAGCCCGGAACCTCTCCCTCGAGGAATGTCTCCTCGAGGGAAGGGCCGCTCCCCTGCCCCTCCTCCTCCTTTATATTGACGAGCCCTGTGTGGTGATCGGCCGGAACCAGAATCCCTGGATCGAGGCCGCCCAAGGGCCGGGGATCCAGGTCTATAGACGCCTCTCCGGTGGGGGCAGCGTCTGGCACGATGGCGGCAACCTCAACTGGGCCCTCCTCGTGGACCGCCAGGCCCATGACCAGGGGGCGGAGCTAGCCCTGGTGGCCCGGGCAGCCTCGAGTCTGGGCCTTGAGATACTTGTGGGTCCCCGGGGGGGCCTCTACACGGGGCCCTCGAGCCCCATCCCCGGGGCCAAGGTATCCGGGACTGCCCGGCGGATCACCGCCAAGGCTGTCCTCCACCACGGCACCCTCCTAGTCGACTCGGACCTGGCGGCCCTGGAGACGAGCCTGGGTGGCATGGCAAGCCTCTCGAGCCGGGCCCTGGCCTCAGTCCCTTCCCGGGTAGCCAATCTGGCCAGGCTGCTGCCCGGCCTTAGCCCCGAGGCCGCCCTGGAGGGCCTCTCCCGGGCCCTCACAGGCTCCCTGCCCGCGGCGGTCGAGGGCCTTGTCAGCGAAGCCGAGCTCGCCCCGACCATGGCAAGGCACCGATCCTGGGATTGGGTCTACGGGGAAACCCCGGCCTTTGCCGTCGAGGTGCCGGGCCTTCCCGGCACCAGCCTCGAGGTCAAGCGGGGGCGGATAGCTGGGGCCCTCGGGCCCGGGGCCGAGGGCCTGGCCGAACTAGTGGGCCGGGCCTTTGACCCCGCCCTCCTGGCCGCCTGGGGCGCAGGCGCTCAAGGAAAGTAGAACACCTCGCCTAGGGGCAGGCAGACCGGGGAGTGGTCGGGGTTGGTCTCCATGATGTCGGCCATGTAGTCCCACCACTTTCTCACTATGGGCAAGGTGGCCAAGTCCCCGGCCTTGTTATCCTCCGTGAGCTTTTGGACCGCAAACAGCCGCCCCGAGGCAGGGTCGAGGAAGATGGAATAGTCCGAGACCCCGGCGGCCTTGAGGGCCGCGGCCATCTCCGGCCAGAGGGCGTCGTGGCGGCGGCGATACTCGGCCTCGAACCCCGGCTTGAGCTGCATCACAAAGGCTTCGCGCTTCATGGCTCCTCCCCTTACCTTCAGGTGCTCACCTGGGCCCGGTACTTTTCGGCCTCCCAGGTGCGGATAAACTCGATCATGGGCCCGGTCATGTGCCGAGGGCCCCCAAAGCTCTCGGCGAAGCAGGCGACCTTGGCGGCGTCCACGAACAGCAGCATGGCGTTCCTGGCGGTGGTCCCGTCCTTGGCGATGGCAAAGGCCCCCAGGTCCTTGACCAGGGCTATCCGGGGGGCATTGCCATTGCGCTTAAGGTAGGCCTGCCAGGCCCCGGCCAGCTCAGCCGGAGACTCAACCCGGAGGAACTCGTGGCCGGCGTAGACAATGTGGTCGGGGGTAAAGGCCGCCTCAAGGGGGGCAAAGGCCTCGGGGGAGGAGGCCCGGAGGAGGATCTCCCCGTCGCTGCGGAAGTGGATGGCCTGGCCCGGGGCGGCCAGGGCTGAGAGGCCATCAAAGGCCGCCTTGATAGCCGAGGCGTCCGCCGCCCGGGCCTGGAGATCGGGCCGTCTCTTCACCTCGGCGGAGATCCTGCCGACCACCAGGTCCGAGAGGCGGTCGAGCTCGGCCGGGGTATCGGCGGCCACGAGGAGGCCGTGGTTTTCCATCAGCATCACCTGGGGGAAGGCCCCCCGGCGGGCCTGAAAGGCCTCGGCGGCCTCCTTGACCACCCTGGAGAGGATATAGCCGGGCTCCACAAAGGGCACCCAGATGGCCATATCGGAAAAGAGCCTCTGGAAGGCCGCCGGCCCCGCGAGGCCGCAGGTGAGGCCGTTGACTATGGAGGGATGGGTGTGGAGGACATAGGCCTGGGGAAAGAGGCCGTGCATCAGGGTTTCCACCGAGGGGCGGCGGGTCTCGCCGGGACTCCGGGCGGCCAGGAGGTCCGCCAGGACCGCGGCCTCCCGGGCCTCCGAAGCCTCGGGATAGGTCCTCTGCCAGATGGCTCCAAGGCCCTTCCGGGACATGGAGCAAAAGCCCCCGGCCTCAATGCTGCCGAGGCTGCCACCGGAGGCCTTCACGTGGAGGATGTCCCCCTCCTTCCAGGAGGTGTTGCCCCCCCCGGCGAGGAGCCAGTCCGGATTCCCTCCATAGCGCCGGGACAGGGAGATAAGCTCGTCCATGCCGCCCATGGCCTAGCGCCCCTTCCGGGCGGGGAGGACCCGGGCCTCGTAGGCCTTGACCGAGGCATAGAGGGCGGCCTCGTCGGCCACCCCGGAGCGGCGGCAGTACTCGTCCCAGACCGCCGCCCAAGGCAGGCCCTTGGCCTCCTCGAGGAGGGCCAGGCGGTGGAAGCCGTCCCCCGAGGACTCGGCCTCGAGCTGGGCCTTGCGGGGATCGAGCTTGGCTATCAGGAGGGCCTTGCGGGTGGCCCTGGCCCCGGTGGCCCAGGCGCCCACGCGGTTGATGGAGCCGTCAAAGTAGTCCAGGCCCAGGCGGATCCGGCCCTCGGGCCTGGCCCGGACCACTTCCCGGGTAAAGTCGAGGAGCTCGTCCGTGAGGAGGACCACATGGTCCGAGTCCCAGCGGACCCCCCGGGAGACATGGACGAGGATGCCCGGCACAAAGGGGAGGATCGAGGAGATCTTGTCCGCCACGCTCTCGGTGGGATGGTAGTGGCCCATGTCGAGGGTGACGAATTTGCGCCTCGCCACGGCGTAGCCCAGGTAGAACTCATGGGAGCCCACGACAAAAGACTCCGAGCCTATGCCAAAGAGCTTGCCCTCCAGGGCATCCTCGACCTGGCTGCCCGGGAGCTCCTCCGAGAAGATGGCATCCAGGGACTCAAGGAGGCGGGCCCGGGCCCCGCCCCGGTCAAAGGTGACATCCTTGGACCCGTCGGGGATCCAGGTGTTGTGCACCGAGGGCGAGGCCTGGGCCTTGCCCATGGCCGCGGCCACCCGGCGGGCGCGCTTGACGTGCTCGACCCAAAAGGCCCGGATCCCCGGGTCGGCGCTGGATAGGGTCGCGCCGGCTGCAGCCAAGGGGTGGGAAAAGAGGGTGGCGTTAAAGTCGAGCTT
>JAKPBN010000345.1 GCA_029778945.1 Spirochaetota bacterium | reverse complement strand
AGGAAGAGGCCGCCCTCGGGCTTCGTCCACTTGACGTCAAAGCGCTTGGGCATGTGCTTCTCGAGCATCTCCACCATGAAGTTCCGCTTCTCGCGGTAGCTGGCGCAGATCTCCTTGATGTGGTCGTATATCTTCCCGGTCTTGAGGTATTCGGCCAGCCACATCTGGGAGAAGACATTGGTGCAGAGGTCCATGGCCTGCTTGGCGATGACGAACTTGGCGATGATCTCGGGACGGGCCATGATCCAACCGGCGCGGGCGCCGGGCACGAGGATCTTGGAGAAGGTCTTGAGGTTGATGACCGTCTGGCGGTTCTCCGAGTGCTGGTCGAGCTGGTAGATCGAGGGGAGGGTCTCGCCGAGGAAGCGCACCTCGCGGTAGGGGCTGTCCTCCACGATGAGGAGGTCGTGGCGGTAGGAGAAGTCGAGGATGGCCTTGCGCTTCTCGAGGCTCCAGCAGATGCCCGTCGGATTCTGGAAGTCGGGGATCACGTAGATGAACTTGATCTTCTTCCCGTCGCGCCTGGCCCGCTCATAGCGCTTCTCGAGCTCCACCATGTCGAAGCCGTCATTCTCGGGGCTGAAGGGGATGCCGAGGATCCTGCCCTGGTAGGACTGGATGGCCTGGATGGTGCCCACGTAGGTGGGCCGGCCGGCGATGCAGTAGTCGCCCGGGTCCATGAAGATCTTGGGGATCATGTCGAGGGCCTGCTGGCTGGCGGAGACGATGAGGAGGTTCTCCGGACCGAGCTTGACGCCCTGGCGCTCCTCGAACCTGATGAGCTCGGTCTTGAGCTCGATCTCGCCCTCCGTGGTCCCGTACTGGAGGGCCTTCTTGGGGCTGTTCGTGAAGACGCGGTCCGCCGCCTGGCGGAGCTCCTCGACCGGGAAGAGGTCGGGGGCGGGGAGGCCTCCCGCGAAGGAGATGATGTCCGGCTGCGAGGTCAGCTTGAGGAGCTCCCGGATCACGGACTTTCTCATATTGTTGGCGTTCTGGGAATAGAGCTTTTCTAGGTCGAACACGGGGGAGCACTCCTTTAGCCTGTCCACCTGCGTGGGCCAGTGAATCTGTAATTTACACCCCTCCCTCTTATCCGTAAAGAGGAAAGGATCATTTTTTGAGCGCCTCGTTTCGTTATGCGAAATCAGATTAGGGGAAAGGCTCACAAAAAGGCGAAACGCTTTTATCAATAGTAACATAACCGAAATTCTGGCCCGGCGCTAGCCTGTTTTTCGGGGTCTGACCCCATAGATTGACCCAAAACAGCCGTACCTATACAGTTAAGCCCTCAAACCCGAGACAGGAGTCCCAAGGCCCATGCCCCTCAACTGCGGTATCGTCGGACTGCCCAATGTGGGCAAGTCCACCATCTTTTCGGCCCTCACGAGCGTCAAGGCCGAGGCTGCCAACTATCCCTTCTGCACCATCGACCCCAACGTCGGCATTGTGCCCTTGCCGGACGCCCGCCTAGCCAAGCTCTCCGAGATGTTCAGCCCCAAGAAGACCGTGCCGGCGATCGTGGAATTCATCGATATCGCCGGCCTTGTCAAGGGCGCGTCCAAGGGCGAGGGCAGGGGCAACCAGTTCCTTTCCCATATCCGCGAGGTGGGCATGATAGCCCATGTGGTGCGCTGCTTTGAGGACCCGGACATCATCCATGTGTCCAACA